>JAZUMX010000685.1:0-2556 GCA_045603865.1 Thermoguttaceae bacterium | reverse complement strand
GACATGGCTACGATCCGACTTTAATACGACAACGCCAGGCGCCAGCAGCGCCCACGTCGACGGTTCAGGAACGCCAGAACCGGGTTCTGGAGCGGCTTTAAGACCGACCAGATATAAGCTGCCGTCTATGCCGGTCAATTTGAACAGGTCCGAATAATCCGGCGTCGACGCCAACCAGTTTGCGTAATTATCATCTCCGTCAGTAAATCCGCCGCCGGAAACCAGCAGGTATGTATTACCCTCTGTCGCCCAGAGGTTCTCGTCGTTATTTGCAAAGTCCAGCAGAATCACACCGTCGTCAGCCGTAAAAGTACCGCCGTTTTCCATAATAAACAGGTCGTGATCTTTATCTTCTCCGGTATAAGCGCCGAACTCAAACAACGCAACGCCATTTGATCCGGCAGTGTTTTTAAAGGTGATGGCGCCATCAATGTCGGCTGTTCCAACGGAATTGCCGGGCGAGAAAACCGAGCCGTTAAGAACTTCAATATTGCCTTCAAAGTAACCTTTGAAATCCAATTCGCCGGAAGAAACCGTCAAGCTGTCAGCGGTAACTTTATTATTAGCGCCGGTATAGAGTTTCAAAGCAACGTCATTAATTGTATTTACTGTGATTTTCTGAGCGGTAATCGACCCGATAAACGTTGTCATAGCGTCGTTATTGAGCGTCAATTCCTTTCCAGCAGCATCGATAAATGCAATAACGTTGTCATTTTCGTCTAAACCTCCGCCAGAAAGGTTATTGAGCGTAACGCTATTTGTTCCAAACGTTACCGTTCCAGACGCAACTTTGATCGCGCTGGTTTCAGCCATCGTAATAGACGGTATATTGACTGTAGTTGTCGGGCTGTCGTATGCAATTTCCAGCGTCGCGTTTGAGTCAACGGTAACAGCGCCCGCGCCCAGCGTACCGGCGCCGGAGAGTTTAAGCGTACCTGCCAAAATCGTTGTAGAACCATTGTTACTATTGGCAGCAGTAAGCTCCATTGTTCCAGGTCCATCTTTAGTTAAAACGCACGTTCCAGTTGAATGAACTTTTAATGGAACTTCAATAATCAAGTCTGAAAGGTTGTCAACAGCCCCGCCATTAGCGCTGTTGGTGATATCCTGAACGTTAAATACAGCGCTGCGAGTTGCAAGGTTGGCATTGGCTGCGCCAGAGGTTGTAAACCGAACAGGGTCAGTAGAATTGCGCGTTTCGGATTTCAGAATATTAACCGTGGAATTGCCCGCTGCATTACTGAATAAGATTACTCCCTGCCAATCCGCGTCTCCTGTTTCGATATGCAAAGTTGAACCGTTACGAAATGTCAAATTATAAATCTTATTGTAACTGTTGTCGTTAGAAAGAGTCCCACCGTCTATGTCAAGAGCGACATTAGCATAGTCTCCATTAGCTCCAAAGACGCACATGCTATTCATAGACAAAGTAGAGCCTTCATTAATAATAATTTTTCGATCAGACGTTGTCAAGTTGCCTAACGTTGAACTTTGTTTATTAGTTGCGGGGCTACCGCTGACAGTCAGTTTTCCGTTGTTGATGATAATATCTCCGGTGAACGAACTGCCGGTATTGGAAAGAATCAAATTTCCAGCGCCATTTTTTCCTAACGCGCCTACGCCTGTCAGTTTACCGGCTATGGTTATCGTTTTACCATTGGAGTTGAACGTTGTCTGTCCATTTGCAACATTAGCGGTTGAATCTGCAGCGCGCCCATTAAGATTGATTGTCAAAGCGCTATTCCAAGTATGGTTCGCCAGAGCGGAGACAGTTCCCTGTCCTAAATTAATAGTTGCCGTACCATTCCCCATGGTTACGCCGTCGCCTGCGATTCTCAATTCTCCACCATAGAGGTTCAGGGTTCCTTTTGAACCAGTATTCCCAGAAACTTTTAATCCCTTGACGTCCGCAGTTCCACCAGTAATTGTGAATGTACCTGTAGCGTTTGTGCCATTTCCAATAGCAACTTTGGCATTCAAGCAGGTCAGCGTTCCACCAGAAAGGTTATATGAACCTGTTGATTTTTCCCAAGCGCCTATACGTAAAATAGTGCCATCTGTTTGCTGGCTTATTTCATTTGTAAAAGTTATTGAACCGCCGGACTGGTTTACCGTTCCCTGAGCGTTTGTTGTATTGCCAATAGGAGAATATCCTCTTGCGGTAATGTTAGCGTTCTCTGTAATGTACAATACGCCTTTAGTTGCGCCGTCATTAGCAGATTTCTTGCCAATTATAAAATTCCCGCATGTTAAAGTTCCGTCTATGGTTACGGCTGGCGTTGAAGTATTGTCTCCGCGAATATTAAAAGCGCTTGAGATAGTTGTTGTCGTTCCATTTTCGAAAACGATATTGCCCAAATCGTGATAATATTCTCCAGACGCCGTAATTGTATTATTGCTTAACGTAATGGTTGAGGACGTATCAGTTGCCTTGGAAATAAGATTGCCAGACGCTGAAATATTTGAAGTATATGAACCGCTTCCCGTAAGGTTCGTACCATCGAAAGACACGTCTGCCATAGAGTTGGCAATCAGAGCAAAAAGCCCTAAAACAAG
>JAZUMX010000684.1:0-5997 GCA_045603865.1 Thermoguttaceae bacterium | reverse complement strand
TTTGAAGTTCGCCCGAAAACAGGCGACTCTCGACTATCCGTACTACGAATTCAACAACTTTGAACAAAAAGCGGTTGAAATCTATTCCGAAAAAGGCGAACTGGCGGCGAACGAGTATCTCAACCGCGTTCAGGAAACCGTAACAAAGCAAATCGAAACGCTCTCTGCTGAACTTGCGGAACTCAAAGACGTCGAACCCGTTCTCGACCAGTGGAGAAAGCGGCTGGAAAATGCGAAGGACATCCAGCAGCTAACCGGCGCTCTTGCTGACCAGCGCGCCAAGGAATGGGAAAAGCTGGTTACGCAGCCCATTGAACAGTTCTTCCCGTTCATGGAAAAGCCGTCTGAGGGAACGCTGACGTATCTGTTTGACAACCTCAAGGAAACGCAGGCGCCTAATGCAATCAGATTTCTTTCTGCCAGCGACTGGCGCTGTTCTCCGTCACAGTCGCTGGGCGCGTATCGAGTCGGAGCGTTTAATCGAAATGACGTCTCCATGGCGGCAATCGTCGTTCCGAGGAACGCGAAAACCAAAGTCGGAGACTGCGGCTGGGTAGAACAGACGATTGACCTGAACGACGCAGACGCGCCGTTTACTGCGCGCACGTACATCGTCGACAGCCGCATTGATAAACGCTATCACGGCGTTCGACGGATTGAAGTTCTGGTCAACGGAAAAGTCGTGTACAGCCGCGGCGTTTCCGATGCGGTCAAGTCCAACTGGGTGGAATTCCCGCTGGAACCGCCCGCCGACGGAAACCCCTGTTTCCGTATCGTCGTTCGTGTTACAGAGCTTGCGCCTGTTACAGACCATACCAGCTGGGTCTTCGTCGGCCCGCTGTACGTGTATTGATAAGAAACCCGCTTGACAGCGATTCTCATTTCTGCTATGCTTAAATGAGAAATCAAAACAGGACGGGTGAACCGTTCCGGCGGTTATTGCTTTATCGTATTATTTCAAACTGGAACAATAGGGGAGAAGATTCATGCTGACGGTACGTACAATGGAACAATCGGAACGGGAAGAAGTCGCGGCTCTGATTTACGATTCGACCAACGCCTGGTATAAGAAAAACCGGGGATTTATCGCCTTTGGCGACGTAGCGGGAGCGCGGCAAATCGTCGATACGTACGAACTGCTCGACCCGGGCTGTACGCTGGTCGTTTACGACGACGCCCAGAAGCGTCTTGCCGGCAGCTGCTTTTATCATCCGCGCCCGATGCACGTCTCGCTGGGCATTCTCAATTCCCATCCGGACTACGCAGGGCAGGGCGCTGCCAAGATGCTGGCGGCTCGCATTGCTGAAATTGCAGCTGAGCAGAACAAGCCGCTGCGGCTGGTGTCCTCCGCGATGAATCTGGACTCGTTTTCCGTCTATTCCCGTCTTGGGTTTGTCCCGACGGAGTTCTTTCAGGACACGGTTCTGACCGTTCCCGCCGACGGCGTTGCCGTTCCGGTTTCAGACGGGTTTCAGCTTCGCAGCGCGGTTTTGGGCGACGTCGACGCGATGGCGAATCTGGAAATGACGGTTCAGGGCATCGACCGCCGACAGGATTTCCGTTACTTTATCGAGAACCAGCAGGGGATCTGGACGACGACCGTTCTGGAGCGTCTTTCCGACGGGAAGATTACGGGATTCCTCGCCGCTATCAATAACGACGGAACGACGACCGCCGGTCCCGGCTGCATGCTCAACGAGGACGCGGCGCTGGCGCTTATCGGCTACGAACTTAACCGGACGCCCGGCAAAACGAGAATCGTCATCGTCCCGTCGCGGTTCTCTGCGGTGGTTCAGTTCCTTTACACTCTGGGCGCGAAAAACGTCGAAACGCACATTTCCCAATGCAAAGGCGAGTTCATCAAACCCAACGGCGTCGTTATTCCCTGCTTCCTGCCGGAAAGCGCGTAGGACTTATTTCGTTCTCTCCCACTGTGACGGCTTTGGGAACAGTTCAGTCAAGACCTGTTCGACGTCGGGCGAGAACGCGCGGTCGACGTGGTTGAACACCCGGATTCCCTCTGCGTTCATCTTTTGACGCAGTATCGCCGCCGACGGCCGCCGCGATTCCCGATACAGAATCTGCCGGCAGTTGAGCGGCGGCTCGTTAAACGGATAGAACTCGTTTTCGTACAGGGTGTCGTCGACGTAGGGCGAATCCGGCAGACCGTATTTGTTACACAGTTCCCGGAGTTTGGACTTCTCGTAGACGTGCGGCAGGTGCGTAGAGAAATCGTAGAGCGTCTTTCCGTTGTCGTACAGGGCTTCAAAGGTCAGCTTCTTCTGCCGCGTCCATTCTCGAACAGGCTTCCAGTCCGCCAGCTTTTCCGGCGTCATCTCTCCAATCGTCCACGGTCGGCGCAGGTCTGACAGGGCGACAGAGCGTATAAAATAGATGTCGTCCATCATCCAGACGAACGTTTCTGCAACGCGGCCGTCCGCCATGGCGACAAGCATTTTCTTCGCTCTGTCCTGACGCGGCAGACAAATCCGCGCGTCGTAAACAGGGCAGGGCAGCCAGTTCCCAACGTACCATTCTGGACGATCGCCGACAATCCAGACTTCGACGGGCTTCTCAAAGTTCGCGTCGACCGACCGGAGCGAGAATTTCAGCTCGTTCCCGCGCGCCATGCTTGCAATCCACGGATAAACCAGACACTTTGGCTCAGTCATTTTCTTTTCCTTTCTTTTTGAGGGAAGAATAGTCTATTAACCTGAGCCTTATTATCCGTCAAAACGTTTTCGTGTCAAACGTTTTTCTTACTGAAAGAACTTTGGTTTGCCGGGTTCGATTCCTTAATCGTTGTTGTTGATAATCTCGCCGCCCGCCCGGGTGCACAGCGCAGAGACAATCGACAAGTCCGTTTGTTCGCTGAGGAACTCGACGTGCCCGTCGGCAAACGCCGCGTTGACGCCGCCGAAATGGTCAGAGCGCATCTCGTTTTCCGTAACTTTCGGGTCGTTGATTGCGCCGGACTGATCGAAGACGTTCAGACCGTTAATCCATTGCCCGTCAGCCCAGCCGGAATCTTCGCTGACCATGATTGTAAAAGACGTCCCGTCGAGAATTTCGCCGACTTTAATCGGGCGGTCGTAGAGCAGCGTTCCCCGGGGCGGATCGTTGGGCAGCGGCAGCGTTCTGCCGGGATAGTCGATTCGTTCGCCGTACATTCCGCCGTAGTCTGACCCGCCGTATGTCACGTTTTTCGTAACAGCAACGTCTTTGAAAATCGACTTGTTACCGACTTTGAACTCTTTCTTTTCCGTGCCGGCGTTGGCGGAACACGTTCTCATCGGCTCAGCCTGCGCTTCCGGACAGATAAACATCGACAGGAGCGTTTTTCCCGCCGGCTCGTTTGCGGCGTCATAGTAGACTTTATCGAAATTGATTAAATCGTAGACGCTCTGCTGTTCCATCATGGGCAGAATATACGCCGACCAGGCGAACCCGCGCCAGTCGCTTTGCGGAAGCTGAACGCCGTTGACGTACGTGCCGGGCATGTTGACTCCGCCTTGCGGAAACGCCTTGTTGGCGGTATGGTACGACTGCAGGCCGACGCCCATCTGCTTGAGATTGTTTTTGCACTGAAGATTTCTGGCGGACGCTCTCGCGGCTTGCACCGCCGGCAGGAGCAGCCCAATCAGGACGGCGATAATCGCAATAACGACCAGCAACTCGACAAGCGTAAACGCTCGCCAGTTTCGATAAAAACGGTGATTCATTTTGAAAATACCAGATATGTCAGGAAAGAAAGCTCTATCCTGCTCAAATCCGCCCAGGTTCCTGATTGGATGCTGGCAGCGCCGAAAAAGCTATTTCGGAGACATAACCTTATCCTATCGCCCGTGCGGCACGCACCCGCCGTTCGTCCCCGGCAAACGACAAATTCTCGAAGCGACCGGTCTTCTGACTTGAGTTCTTGACAGAAGATATCACAGAAAATATCCCTGTCAACCCGTCGGCGTCTTCTCCCGGCGCAAACCGGAATGACGTAAATGCCGACGGTGAAAACGAGCTTCCGTTTTCAAACTCTTACAGCGGCTGGGGACCGTTCCGGACTCTCAGCAAGCCGCGTTCAGAACGAACCGCGTCCGCTGCCGGATTCCCATGGAATCGCGCTTGCGACTCCTGCGTCAGCTTCAACGTCTGGAATTATAGCTCATGTTGAGAAAATGTCAATAATGCGCGGAGCTATTTCACCTTCGCCAGACCGTCAACCCATTCCAGCTCGACTCTGGACAGGTACCAGGATTTGCCGTTGTCGTCGTTGCCCTGGAAGAAGAGCCACGTTTTGCCGGTTTCCGGGTCGATAAAAACGCCGGGATGTCCAGACTCGCTGGAATTCCATTGTCCTTTTGGTCCGTTGGTGATAAACGGGACGTCCCAGACGCGCGTCCAGTGAACGCCGTCGTCCGACTGCGCCAGCCCGATGTGCTGCGGATTGTTGTTGTACCCGCCTCCGTAGAACAGGAACAGTTTCCCGTCCCTTTCGCAAACGGACGCCGCCTCAATACAGCGCGTTTCCCACGGCAAAGTCGGCTCGAGAATGCAGTGATCGCACTGCTTCCACTGATCCGGGGCGAGGTTGTTTCGATCCTCCGCGACTGCGACAACCTGTTTCTGGATTTTCCCAGCCGGGTCGCGCGTTGCAGCGTACAGATAGCATTTCCCTTTGAACTCGATAAAGTCCGCGTCAATCGCCCGACCGTTTGTCCAGTCGCCTTTGGGGGAGAAGATCGGGGTTGAAAAAACGTTCTGGAAATGCAAGCCGTCCTCAGACGTCGCGTAGTAAATCGCGTTTTGCGTTCCCTCTTTCCATGCCTGATAGAACAGGTGAACTTTCCCGTCCCAGACCTTGGCGCACGGCGCGGCAATGTCTTTATGCCCGCTCCCTTGCAATGGCGTTACATCCCCGACGTGCGTCCAGTTGGTCAAATCGTCGCTGGTTGCGATGCTGATGTAATAGTAGCTTTTCTTTTGAGGGTCGCGGGGAGTAAAGGAAAAATACATCCAGTACTTTCCCTTGAATCGGACGACCGTCGGGTCTTTGGCGAATCGCTTTCCCTGTTTGTTGATTAGCCCGAACTTCATCGCCGGATTTTTCAGGCTTGGATAGTCCGGAGGCGTAATCGCGTCGCCCGGCTTGTATTGAGCAAAACAGGACGCTGAAAATAAAATCGTCAGCGTCGTCAAAACGATTAAAACGGTATTTCTCATGTGGGGTTCTCCGGGGTTGTAGTTGCATAAATCTACTGCCTATTATACACGGTTTGACGGCAGAGTAAAAGAGGGCTCTCTTTCAATTTCTTCCCCCCTTTGAAATCTACAAAATGAGCGTATAATAAAATATAGAAAGGACTTCCTAAACATGCTCATAATCGACGGTTACAATTTGATTCACGCGATCGGCTTGCTGCCAGCGGCAGGGCGGGGTGCGAGCCGCACTGGCGGAAAGGAAAAGGTTATGTTTCCGAAAAAGCCGATTTCGGAGGGATAGCTATTCCCTTTTTCTCATCGCCTAAAAGAACTATTGTATCACCGGGGTTGATTTCAAAAACCTCTCTCGCTTGTTTAGGAATAACTATCTGACCCTTTTCGCCGACAGTTACTGTCCAGACATATTTTCCCTTTGGTCCTTTTTTCATAAACGCATCTCCTTTTGTTTGTTTTATATGAAAAGTAAGTTTTTTCATACTTATTATACATTACACACTTTCGCTTGTCAAGAGGTAAAATAATTTTTTACGATAAAACAAAAAGATTATGTCTTTTTAAAAGGAAGTTTCCCGAAGTCGTACATAGGGTACTACGAGGGGAACTAACACAGTAAAAAGCACAAGATTTTTGTTTTATTACCCGACAAAGAAAAACCCGAAGAGTATAACACTCTTCGGGTTTGGATTATTTATTCACTGTCTGTATTTCCGATTGAGAGAATTACATCAGAAACAAGGTTTGAAGGAAGTCTTTCATATCTTACAAATTCGAATGTGAAAG
>JAZUMX010000683.1:0-9006 GCA_045603865.1 Thermoguttaceae bacterium | reverse complement strand
CAGGCATGGCTTGCCTTCAATATCGAAATAAGTCTCATCGATTTGATTGTCCTGATCGTCGAATTTTGCAGTAACTTTAGCGTAGCCGTCGTCGCACAAACACGGCTGGTCATTCATATCCATGAAATAGGTCGACGTATTATTGCCGCACTCATCATACTCACTAATCCATTTTCCCAGGACGTTTCTGTATGGCTTGATTGTGTAAAATACAGTGCGCTTTGAGACGTTGCCATTCTCATGGTATGTTTTCTCCCAGCCAGTAAATGGATTGTCTCCGCCAAGAACGCACGGCTTGCCGTCTAAGCCAAAGAACTCTCGCCGAATTACCTGATTCTTTTCGTCAAATTGAGATTTGAAGCCGGCAATCTCATCGTCATCCAGGCACGGCTTGCCGTCAATGCCGAAAAAAGCCGCTTCGATTATATTTCCCCGTTCATCATATTTTTGGATAAGTTTAGCGTAGCCGTCGTTACACAAGTACGGCTTGTCGTCAACGCCGAAATATGCGTGTTCAATAACATTTCCCAATTCGTCGTGTTTCCATGTAATTTTGAAATAGCCGCCTTTGTACAATATGGGCTTATCATCTTTGCCATAATATGCAACTTCAGATAAATTTCCTTGTGCGTCATGCTTAGATGTAATTCTGGCGTAACCAGCCTTGTGCAGGTATGGCTTGCCGTCAATATCGAAATACGCAACTTCAGTTATATTGCCCCGTTCGTCAAATTTTGATGTTATTTTAGCGTAACCATCCTTGCACTGACATGGCTTGTCGTCAACGCCGAAATAAGCTTGTTCAGTAATATTTCCCAATTCGTCATGTTTCCATGTAGTTTTGAAATAGCCGTCTTCGTGCAACAAGGGCTTATCATCTACGCCATAATATGCAACTTCAGATAAGTTTTCTCGTGCATCATATTTGTTTGTAAATTTAGCGCAGCCATTCGAATTCAGACATGGCTTGCCGTCAACGCCGAAATAAGCCTGTTCGGTTATTTTCCCCCGTTCGTTATATTTATATGCAGTTTTGGAGAAACCGTCCTCTTGAAGACAAGGCTTGCCGTCAATGCCAAAAACAAAAGCTTCGATTTCATTCCCTCGTTCGTCATATTTTTGGGTAAATATGGCAATTTTATGCTTGCACAAACACAGCTGACCGTCAATATCGAAATGCGCCTCCTCAATTTGATTTCCTCTTTTGTCATATTTCCAGGCAGCCTTTGCATAATCATCGCTGCCAAGACACGGCTTGCCGTCTGTATCAAAATAAGCCTCTTCGGTTTTGTTCCCCCGTTCATCATATTTCCACGTAATTTTAGCATAGCCGTCGTTGAACAAACATGGTTGGTTGTCAACGCCGAAATAAGCTTGTTCAATTACATTCCCATGTTCGTCAAATTCCCTTGTAAATCTGGCATGGCCTTCTATGTGTAAACATGGCTTATCGTCTATGCCGAAATATGAAACATCGGTTGAATTTCCTCGTGCGTCATATTTCGATTTGATTTTAGCGTAACCATTCTTGTGCAGACATGGTTTATTGTCAATGCCGAAAAATGCAACTTCAGATAAACAACCTCGAGCGTCATATTGTCTGATGGATTTAGCGTAGTTCTCGTTACACAGGCATAGCTTGCCGTCAACGCCGAAACATGTCTGTTCGATTGCATTTCCCAATTCGTCATTTTGCCATGTGACCCTGGAATAGCCTTCTTTGTACAAGCATGGCTTATCGTCTATGCCAAAATAAGCAATTTCGGATAAATATCCTCGTGCGTCATACTTCGACATTATTTTAGCGTAACCTTCCTTATCCAGACATGGTTTGTCGTCAACTCCGAAATACGCCTCTTCCTTAACTTTTCCAAACTCGTCTTTTTGCCATGTGATTTTGGAATAGCCGTTTTTCTGCAAACACGGCTTGTCGTCTGCGTCAAAAAAAGCAACTTCAATTAAATATCCTCGTTCGTTATATTTTGATGAGATTTTAGCGCAGCCCTCTTTGGAAATAACCGGCTTGTTGTCAACGCCCCAAAAAGCCTCTTCGATTATATTATCCCGTTCGTCATATTTCCTCGTAAGTTTAGCGCAGCCCTCCCAGGAAAGAGCAGGCTTGTCGTCAACGCCGAAATACGCCAGTTCGATTACATTTCCCCGTTCGTCATATTTCCGTGTGATTTTGACGCTTCCGTCCTTGTCCATACATGGCTGGTCGTCTGTTCCAATGGATACGGCTTCCGTTTCATTCCCCCGCTCATCATATTTCCATATAACTTTAGCATTGCCTTCCTTGTTCAGACATGGCAGGTTGTCAATGCCGAAGTATGTCTGCTTGATAACGTTTTCCTGTTTGTCATATTCCTTTGTAAATTTAGCGTAGCCGTCCTTGTGCAGACATGGCATGTCGTCGACGCCGAAATAAGCCGCATCAATTATATTCCCTCGTTTGTCATGCGTTAAAGTAAATTTAGCGTAGCCGTCCTTGTGCAGACATTTCTGACCATTGACGTCGAAATAAGCAGTTTCAGTATTATTTCCTCGATTATCAAATTTGCTTGTTGTTTTGGCATAGCCGTCGTCACACAGACAAGGCTTGCCATTAATTCCAAAATACGCCTCTTCTGTTTGATTTCCGTGCATATCGTACATCTTCGTAAGCCTTGCAAAAATTTCATTGCTCAGACAAGACTGGCCATCTGTGTCGAAATAAGCTGTTTCGATTGTATTTCCCCGTTCGTCATACCGCCATGTAACTTTGGCGTAATGTTCGTCACAGAAGCACGGCTTGCCGTCGGCTCCCCAAAAAGCCGCTTCGATTTCATTTCCCTGCGGGTCATATTGCCATGTAACTTTGGCGTAATGTTCGTCACAGATACACGGCTTGTTGTCTGCGCCTAAATACGCCTGTTCGATTGCATTTCCCCGCTTGTCATATTTGTTTGTAATTTTCGCATAGCCCTCCTTGCTCAGACAGGGTTTGTTATCAATGTTGAAAAACCGCCTTTCTGTTACATTTCCACGTTCGTCATACTGCCAGGTAATTTTAGCGTAGCCGCCCTTGTTCAGACATGGTTTGTCGTCAACTCCAAAATACGCTGTTTCTGTTTTATACCCCTGTTTGTCATATTTCCACCTGATTTTAGCATAGCCATAGCCGCCTAGACGCAGTTTGCCGTCTTTGCCATAATTTGCTTCTTCAGTTCGATTTCCCAGGTCATCGTATTTATAAACGTTTGTCAGAAACAAAGGATTCATGGAAGCGTCGAAGAACTCTATCTTGACAACGTTTCCAAAGTTGTCAAGAGTAATTGCTTTGCGCATCCATCCATATTCATTAAACGTCAAATTCCCACTTGCGTCGAAGTATTGCGTTTCAATCAGATTTCCTTTATCATCATACAGGTTCTTTCGTCTGGCAATCCCCTTTTTGTCCGGGCGCGGGGCGCCGTCCTGGTCAAGATAGATTTTTTCGATAACTCGACCGAATTCATCCAGCTTGTACCGGAAGCCGGCGATTCCCTGTTCGTCCGTGATGGGAACGTCATAGCTTCCTTTTTGAAACCGTTCTTCTATAACGCGGCCTTCCGAATCCCGGACAAGCCGCATATTGCCAATCTCGCCGCGATTTCCTTCCTCGGAGGACAATGAGGTCATATTGGTCAAGACAGTTGAAGACGCGGTATCGTCGTTTGCGAAAGATCTGAATTCCACTTTCTGCATTTTGTTCCCGGAATACAGGCGTGACATAATGACTTTGCCGTTATTATCCAGCGAGTCTCTTTGCACCAGCCGCCCGTCTTTGTAGATGGAATAAACTGCGATCATCGGTCGGTCCTTGAATTCGGAATTCTCAACTGGAATCGGAGTTTCTGCGGAATTTACATGTTCCAGCCGAATGACTTTTTGATTCTGAGTATAAATCTTGTAGAATTCCTGCCGATGTTTCCATTGTTCTTCAGACAGAGGGAAAATGCCTCGAGGAACGCCCCAATACTCGACGTAGTCTGTGTAATAGCCGACGTGAACCCGAAAATAACGATCCCAGGTCCAGAGCCCCAGACAGGTTAAGAGAATCATAAAAAACATCGCGGCAAACGACGACCAAAAGATTCTTTTCTTCTGCCGCTGCTTATCGCGCTGAATAATCGTATCCGGAGCGACCTCCAGCATTCTTGCGATTACTTTCAGCCGGGAGATGCTTGCCCCTTCGCCAGAGAGTGAAATTCCTTTCAGTTCATCGTGAATCGGGTCAAGCAAGGCGTGAAGTTTGGCTTGACGTTCCGCGCATTCTTCAGCCGTCAGGTGAGAATAGGAAATAAACTCCCGATTCTTTCGCAGAATGGGCGGAAAGCACTCGGTTTCCGGGTCGCCGCTGTTTGGCGTTCCTTCTATGATGTACGGAATGATCCTTTCGTATCGCCCCATGAGAATAAAATTCTCGACCTCCTGATTAACCCATTCGGACTTGGCGCTTTCAGGACTGCAAATTACAAGCAGATATCGAGAATCTTCCAATTCTCGGAGAATCGACTTCCCCAATAAACCGGCAGACAGGTCTGTCATATCCCGAAACAGCGGCTTGATGCGTTGGGGATATTTCTTGCCAGTGGAAGCTTCGAGTTCATTCCGAAGCACGGTCGGCAAACGATAGGTTTCAATTTTACGCTGGATTTTTTCAGCAATTATTTTGTCTTTGCTGCTGTAGCTGATGAACGCAAAATAACGATAGGCGAGATTGTCTTGCATGTTATTCTTTTTTATAAAAGATGAATGGTTTACGTCATCAATAAACGTTATTATTTTCTAGTATATTGGGTTTTGAATAGACGTCAAGTGGTTGAAATATTTATAGTATGGAAAACGATAGAGTGTCCGCGCCGCCCGCTTTGTGCCAATTCTGTATTCCGCATTCCGAATTCCGCATTAAAAAGCCCCCCTTGTTTGCGAATTATCGATTGGTATAATAATATATTATGGAAACAGGAATTATCGATTACGGCATGGGCAACCTCCGGAGCGTCCAGAAGGCGTTTGAACGAGTCGGGGCGAAGGCGGATTTTATTTGTTCAGCTGAAGAAATCGCCAGCGCAAAGAGAATCGTTCTGCCCGGCGTGGGCGCGTTCAGAGACGCCATTGCTGAACTGCGGCGGCTGGAACTCGTCGAGCCGATTCGTCAGGCGATAGCGTCTGGGAAGCCGTTTTTGGGAATCTGCCTGGGGCTTCAAATGCTCTTTGACGTCAGCTACGAAAACGGCGAGTACCCCGGCTTGGGCGTCGTTCCCGGCGAGGTTGTCAAGTTTGACCTGCCGGAGCAGTATACGGTTCCGCACATGGGCTGGAATCAGGTTCATTTCGCCAACGACGCCCAGGAAAAATGCCCGTTGTTAAAAGGGATAGAGTCCGATTCCTGTTTTTATTTCGTCCATTCGTATTACGTTAAACCGACTGACCCGGCAGTTGTCGCTCTGACGTGCGATTACGGCGGCGAGTTCTGCGCCATGATTCATCGCGACAACCTCTTCGCCTGTCAGTTTCACCCGGAAAAGAGCCAGAAGAACGGTTTACGATTACTGGAAAACTTTTGTCAACTATAAGCTATGCAGCCTATTTTCGTTACCGGCGCCGCCGGATTTATCGGTTCCAATTTCGTTCACGACTGGTTTAAGGTCAAAAGGACGCCTGTCGTGGTTTTGGATTCTCTGACCTACGCAGGCAACCTGGATTCGCTTCAGGATTTAATCGACGCTCACGACGGACGCTTTACGTTTATCCACGGCGATATTACCGATTCGTCCGTTTTGAAAAAGATCTATGCAGAATACCGCCCTCGCGGCGTGGTTCATTTTGCGGCGGAAAGTCACGTTGACCGCTCTATCGACGGACCGGAAGAGTTCGTCATGACAAACGTTGTGGGCACGTTCCGGATGCTGGAAGCCGCCCGCGGGTACTGGTCGTGTTTAACCGGAAGGGAAAAGTGCGCGTTCCGGTTCCTTCACGTGTCGACGGACCAGGTTTACGGCTCGCTTCCGGAAGACAACCCGAAGGCGAAGTTTACCGAAACGACGTCTTACGACCCCCATTCGCCCTACTCTGCCTCGAAGGCGTCAAGCGACCATTTCGTCCGCGCCTATTTCGATACCTACGGTCTGCCGACGATGGTAACAAACTGTTCCAACAACTACGGACCGTACCAGTTCCCGGAAAAGCTCCTGCCGCTGATGATTCTCAACTGTCTGGAAGGGAAGCCGCTGCCGGTTTACGGCGACGGACAGAACGTTCGAGACTGGCTTTACGTCGGCGACCACTGCAGCGCGCTGCGAACTGTTTTGGCGAAAGGAAAGCCGGGAGAAACGTACAACATCGGCGGCAACAACGAACGGAAGAACATCGAGATCGTTCGGGAAATCTGCCGGACGGTCGACCGACTTCGCCCAGACCTGCCCCACGCCCCGTGCGAATCGCTTATTACGTATGTGACAGACCGCCCCGGACACGACAGACGCTACGCGATTGACTCGTCCAAAATCCAAAAAGAGCTGGGCTGGACGCCGACGGTCGACTTCAAAACCGGTATCGAGAAAACCGTCAAATGGTATTTGGAAAATTCAGACTGGTGCGAAAACGTAACGTCCGGGAAATACCGCCGCGAACGGTTAGGACGCGCGAAGTAGGCAACAGAAAAGTGGTAAGTAGTTAGTGGTAAGTGGTTAGTTGGAACAGCGCTTGCGTCCTTACCACTTACCACTTAAAACTTACCACTAATAGCAGCTCTTTTAGCGGCGCTCTTTCTTTTTATTTCGCAACCTTAATCTCGATCTTGCCGCCTTTAATGTCCATCGTGATGGGGGTGTTGTCCGGCGAGAAATATTCTACCTTGGCGAATTTTGCCAGTTCTTCTTCTGTGTAATCGGGCGCAGCTTTGGGGTCTTCAGACGGAGCTTTTCTGACGCTGAGATAAACCTTGCACGGACCTTTGATAACGCCGTCGTTGTAATCGTAAGTTGAGACGCCGCTAAACGTTCCGTCTGCATTGAGCAATGCGGAACCAACGCGCGGATACGTTTTGGGGTCCTTGTTGGGAACCTGAGATTTAAAGTAAACCGTTGTATCCGGAGTCGTCCAGGGAGAGCCGTCTTCGTAAACGACTTTCCCCGACACCTTAACTGTGCCGTAAGGATTTCCGCCGCAGCCAATCAACAACGATACAACAGCCAAAACCGCAGTAAGAGAAAGTAATTGTTTCATGTGTAATACTCCTGTTTTAGGGAATAGGGAATGGGGAGTAGGGAATAGCGTTTAGTTTAGCCCCAGTACGTCGTCCATGGAATACAAGCCGGGCTTTTTTCCCTGGAGCCAGATCGCGGCGGCGTACGCGCCTTTGGCGTAACAGTCGCGATTGGACGCTTTAACCGTCAGTTCGAGCGTTTCGCCTAACATTCCAAAAATTATATTGTGTTCGCCAACGTTGTCGCCAATGCGGACGGCGTGATAGCCGATTTCGGCGTGGTCGCGTTTGCCGACAGCCCCTTCCCGTCCGCAGACGGACTTGGTCTGTCCCATTTCCTGGGCGACAATCTGACCGAATTTCAGCGCGGTGCCGGAGGGCGCGTCGACCTTGAATCTGTGGTGCTTCTCAATAATTTCGACGTCGGCGTCCATATCTTTTAACGCCGCAGCGGCGATTTTCGTCAGCTTCATGGCAAGGTTGACCGCTGGCGACATGCTGGGGGCGAAGACGATGGGAATCCTCTTGCTTGCCTCGGCGATATGCGCTTTTGTATCGTCTGACAACCCCGTTGTCGCCATGACGAGCGGAACGCCTCTGACAACGCAATCGTTAATTGTTGTGTCCGCGCCTGCAGGCTGGGAGAAGTCGATAACTGCGTCAATTTCCTTATCATCTGAAAAGTAAGACGTGAATGGAACTCCAATAGGTCCAACGCCTGCGGCAACGCCGGCGTCTTCGCCGAGTTTAGGGAACCTGGCGACTTCAATCGCCCCAACAAGCTCAACGCGTTCGTCCTGAGCCCCAATGGCAATAAGCCGCTGACCCATTCTGCCGCCCGCTCCAACGATTGCAATTTTCACTGTCATAATATGTAAGTTCTGGTAATCGGATTAAATCGGAAGAAAAATCTACAAACGCTCTTCCTCCATTTATATTCCTGATTATACTTGATTTCAAATAAAAAACAAGAGGCAAGGGATTCTTCCCGGATTTTTATATAAGATTAATCTTTTTTCAAAAATTGGGTTTGTGGGGGGGTTGCAAAGAGTGCGAATTTGGGTTACAATGATAATTAAAAGTTGATAATCAATAGCTTCGTTATACAAATCAGCAGAATCCGTTTTTATAGAATCTGTTTTCAAAGGAGTACCGGCAATGAATGCTCTCACAAACTCGCTTGAATGGAATTCAATCATGAAAAAGACGCTGACCCTCGTTCTGGGCGGAGGACGCGGCACTCGTCTTTATCCGTTAACCAAAATCCGATCCAAGCCCGCCGTTCCGGTTGGAGGTCGATATCGTCTTATCGACGTTCCCCTGTCCAACTGCATTAACAGCGGTTTGCGCCAGATTTACGTTTTGACGCAGTTCAATTCCAAGTCGCTGCACCAGCACATTCGAAGCTCGTATCAGTTCGACGTCTTCCGCCGCGGCTTTGTCGAAATCATGGCGGCTGAACAGACGTTCGAAAATAACGACTGGTATCAGGGCACCGCTGACGCGGCGCGTCAATGTCTGCGATACCTCAAAGACAGCGATTGCGAGTACATTCTCATTCTGTCGGGAGACCAGCTCTACCGCATGGATTTCCGACTGATGATGAAAACGCATTTGGAACTCGAAGCCGACGCTACCATCGCCGCCATTCCCGTTTACGCCAAAGACGCATCCGGGCTGGGCGTGATGCGCGTTTCAGACGAAGGGCTGGTTGAAGGTTTTCTGGAAAAGCCGAAAACGCCTGAGGATCTCAAAATCGTTGAAACCGACCCTGA
>JAZUMX010000682.1:0-1765 GCA_045603865.1 Thermoguttaceae bacterium | reverse complement strand
AGCGCCGAGCGTAGGACCGCTGGTCATTTCAGAAATCGGTTCTTTGCTAAGCGTGGCAGGAAGAGAACCTGAATTCAAAACGTTTGCCAGTTCTCGAGCTTCTTCTTCAGTGAAATTGCCGGTGATTTCGCCGCGATCGCTAATGCGAGAGTTGATTCGCGGGGCGGAATACATCGAGTCGTCAAGAATAATGCCCAGGTGTCGATAACGTTCCTGCTGAACGTTAGGCGTGTTTTTCGACGTGAGCATGCCAAACCGGTTTGCTCCATCGGGCTTGAAACGGAAGTTGACGCAGTTTCCGCCGAACTGGTCGTTGCCAGCGGACGCTTCTGCAAGGTCTTTTCCGGTAACGTCAAAATTGTCTTTGACGCACAGAACTTCCATGTGATTATTATTGGGATTGGTGCGGGTTATATAGTTTTCATAATGGAATTCGTTTTCACGTCCTTCTGTCACAGGAACCCACATGCCGATAACGGAGTAAATGGCTTTTCCTTCTTTGTCAACTCCAGTTCGATATTTAATAATTCGATCGCTGGATTTGTTCGCCAACTCGATAAGCTGGTTGTCTTCAGGGTAGTTTTTGTCTGCAAGAATTCTAAACGCCAATGTACCAGAGCGGGAAACGACTTTTTTCAGTCGGGCAATTTCAGCAGCGTCAACTTCAGGAACAATGATTTCAACAGCGTTGGAACCCTGCTGACGAACTGTAATTTCTTTAACTCCTCCCGGATCGAGACGCTTTTTGAGAATAACAGCCAAATCGTTCATCTTGACTGAACCGCCAAAGTTTTTGGAACGAGACGCATTGTTTTCCGGAGTCTCGCCATTGGCTTCCGCTTCAAGCTCGTCTGCTGCAGACTGGGAAACCTCGTAAACCAAAATGGAACCGCCGCTAAGGTCAATGCCCAACTTGATTTTGTCGTAACTGGTTGCAACGACGGTTACGCCGAAAAACACAGCGACCAGAATAATCCAGTAAGAAAACGCGTAATCCGGCATGCGGAATTTTTTGGCAAAATACAAAGCCAGTACGATCGGAAGTACGCCGACCAACACAAAGACTGAAATAAATAATACTAGGTTCATTGTAAAAAATCCTTAATGAGGAACTCTGTTTGTTTCTATCCTTTAAAACAAACGATTATTCCTGAAACGAAAAAATCAAGTTGTAATTTGTAAGGTTTTGAAAAAATGTTTCTGTTCAGGATTATAAAGGACGATAAACGTCTCAAAACACGACAGCGTCTGGAATGCAAATCCTGCGTGCAATCCTGACGCAAAAAACGGCGTCAACGCCATTTATTCAGCCGAGGCGCTTTCGTCGGGCTTTGAAATCGCAGCTCAACAGTTGCATCGGCGCCGTAGGCTGGAATAGTTGTTTCGGAAACCGGTTCTTTGCTTAGCTTGACGGGAAGCGCTCCGGAATTTAACACATCTGCCAATGAACGAGCGTCGTTTTCGGTGAAATTGCCGGAAATTTCAGCGCGATCGCTGACGCGGGCGACGATTCGCGGCGCGGAAAACAATTCGTCGTTGAGGATAATGCCCAGGTGTCGATAATGACCATGCTGAAGGTCAGGCGTGTTTTCTTCTGTAAGTTGACCGAACCGGTTGGCTCCTTCTTTATTAAAACGGAGGTTGACGCAGTATCCACCGATGCTGTCTGTCCCAACAGACGCTTCATTAAGGTATAACCCAGATGCGTTGTATTTGTCTTTGATGCACAAGACTTCTTTAATCTCGGCATCATTGACGGTGCGAG
>JAZUMX010000681.1:0-3801 GCA_045603865.1 Thermoguttaceae bacterium | reverse complement strand
CACGCCAAGCCCGGCGAACTCAACGACGAGGGAAAAGAACTCACGACAAGAATCCCGGATTGCGTTTACGTTCAGAACCCCAAGCGCGCTCAAGCCGCCGCGGAATTGTGCGCTGAGGAATCCTCTCGACCGCAGCTGATTGTTCTCGACGACGGATTTCAGCATCGGCGACTGGCGCGACAGCTCGACATTGTTCTTGTCGACGCTCTCAATCCGTTTGGATACAACCGCATCTGTCCGCGCGGCTTTTTGCGGGAATCGCTCAATTCTTTGCGTCGAGCGCATTGCGTTGTGATTACTCGCGCCGACCGCGTTGAGGAACCGGATCTGAAACGCATCGAAGAAAAAGTCTTGAGTTACAATCGGAACCTGATTTTGGCTCGCGCGTGCCATCGACCGGGCGTTTTAAGAACGTTATCAGGACAGACGGAGCCGTTATCTACGCTTGCCGGGAAACGGGTCATGGCGTTTTGCGGTCTGGGAAATCCGGACGCGTTTCGTCAAACGGCTGAATCTCTCGACTGTAACATCGCTGCGTTCAAAGCGTATCCAGACCATCATTTGTACGGCGCGTCTGACGAAAAAGAAATAACCGCGCTGGCTGAACAAGCTCAAGCCGACGCGGTTGTATGTACGATGAAAGACTTTGTGAAGCTGTCTCCCGCCTTGTTACAGGCTCCGATCCCGGTTTATGGAATTGAAATTGAGATGGCGTTTCTGTCAGGCGAGGCAGCGTTCTGGACTCTGGTTGACAGCGTTATTGCGGAGTTTTGATGAGCAGTTCTTGAGCTTTTTCCTCCATCTGTTTTTCTAATCCCGGCGTATATCCCACCCAGACGGCGCGAATAACCTTTTGGTTATCGAATAAAATCGTTGTTGGGAAAGCGATTCCCTTTTGTTTTCCTGCCGGGAACGACTGAAACAGAGCGTTTGCCAGGATTCCATCCGGATCCCAGTAGATTTCCTTTCCGGAAAAGCCGGCGGACGTCGCAGCGTCGACAGCCATCTTTTGAAAAAGGGGTTTCTGCTCTTTAACATCCGAATTGATTTTCAAAACGAGTTTGCCGTCAACGGTCCTTTCGCTTTCAAATCCGCTTGCCAGATCCGGAGGATAGGCAACGCTGATAAACTGAAAATTGGGATTTTTGGATAGTTCTTTGTTTATGACAAACATGTGAGGCAGTTCCTGTCGACAAGGTCCGCACCACGGTCCCCAAATATTGAGCAAGGTCGTTTTTCCAACCAGATTGAACGAGGTAAACGGCTTGAGTTCTGCGTTGTCGCTAAGCGGTTCGACTTGAAACACCGGCGATGGAAATCCAATAGTTGGGTAATCGGCGCCTTTTGAACGGTGCAGATAATGCGGCAAATAGACGAACAGTCCCGCGGCGATTATCGCGATTGTCAGCGCGACAAAGTTCATCATGGCGGGGTTTTTCTTATACCACGGCTCTTCCGGCGGAAGCGTTTGCTGATGCTGTTCTGCGGCGTTGGGGTCGTATCCTTCCGGAACGGCAAACGGGTCGTATTGGGAATTATCGTTTTTGGACATAGTTATGAAACAAGGTTAATTGTTGACGTTATTTCTTTGATTGAACAGTCTAAATCTATTATAACTAAAATCGTACCTTTATTATTACATATTATTCCGTTTTTGGGAAGAGGAATAAATGCTTCTAAAGGCAGAAAAAACTAAAAAATGGTCTAATAAACGAATTTCCTATAATTTGTGATGTTACAGACAAATAACAACATACGAAATCGACGATAAATCAGGATGTTCCGTTAAGCTGGCGCCGAACAACGTTTGCCTATGTCTGTTCGTTCACAGATTTTGGCGACCGGGGCGCGTTGAGCCGTCTGGAAAAATTAGGCGAGCCGGGGTGCGTAAGCCCCCGGAAAAACGACAATAGACAGTAGGGATAATAGCCCTACTGCCTATTCCCTACTGCCTACTGTCTAATCTATTTTATTCCCAATTCTCTTTAGGAACAGGCGTTTTGGGAATCGGCATTGCATGAAGTATACGAATCAGTTTATTGTCTCTGTCCTGGTACTCAAAAACGCCTCTAAACCTGTCGCCTTTTTTCAAAAGCATGAAAGACGCGTCCACGTACTCATACGGCGGAACTTCACAGACTTCATCGGAGCTTTCCAGTCTGAACGTACGGGGGCACATATCGTAGAATCGGCACTCTTCAATCGTTCCCAACACAATCCTGTTGGATGTGGAGTTCCTTTCGTATACGTCCATCCTCATGTTCTTTTTCATAAGACGAAACAGCTTTTCTTCTTTCATGTTACTCGGTCCGAATTTCATAAACTTTTGGAAAAAGCAATGAAACTTCGCTTTCCAGTCGTAAGCAGCTTCCTCTCTGGTCATGCCGCGTCCAATAAAATGCTCGTCATAACCGCGGCACACCGTGATAAATCCTTTACCCTCCTCCAACTCCATGACATTGAGACCCAACGGGTCGATAAAGGAATAAACGCAGTCTTCGCTCATAGCAAAAAAGGAAACTTCTTTGTACTGGACAGAACCTTCTGACATACTTCTACCTCTGAATAAAATAAACCCTAAAAACCGTTGCCTCACGACGCGATATAAATCCGTTAAGGCTCCCTTTTCGAGACAACAACCAACCTAAACCAACAACAAACCAGGACTGTCTGCGCTGCGCTTTCGCAGGGCTTCTGATAAAATGTAACAGCTTTTTACGCAATGTCATTCACTAAACCCCAAAGGGCAAACAGGGAACGTACATACCAATTCTCTTGCGAGAATATACAATGGTTAGCTGAACTGAAAAACAATCATACCTGGCGGCAGTCCGATCTGGCGCCAACATCCCAATACACGGATAATATAAGCTGCAAGTTTTAGTTTGCAAGTTACAAAAATATACACGACTGCGAGTTCGTTTAACAGGAAACGACGTCTCGCAACCGGCGATTCGCTTACTGTTTTTTACCCCTGAGAAAAACAGTTCTGGAATGAAAAACCAATACTCGGTTTAACACGTCGAATTCGCTTCTGTATTTTTTGTGTATCCTGACATATCAAATCCTGAAATCCAATCTGTAGGGTTACTTGCCAGGACGCGACAACGTACTACAGAATTTGTCGCGCCCTGCGCCTCTATGACACATAGTGGCATAAACTATTAAATATATCTCTTTTAAAAATCCTTTCCAGCCCCCCCTAGACGGAAATTTCAAAAATTTTTTAAAAAAAGAACGCTTTTTTTCAAAAAATTTGAGAAAATGAGAGCAAAAATGGCTTGAGACGTCCTGATTTTAACAAAATTATGTTCGCGCCGCTTTTTCTTTGTATCTCTTTTCTGTCTTCGTAAATCAATTCTGACCGCCGTCCAATTTAAGGTTTTTTTGAATTTTTTTCCAAAAAAGTTCCCAAAACTTTTGGAAAATCGTAAAATTTCGAATCGTTTTTGCGTAATAATAAGAAAGCGGAGCTAAAATTGAAATATTATCAGGACGCAAATGTGTTTTTTATCAACGCTCAGGAGCAATAGCGATGTCATCATCAAATCCGGATAATTCATTTGAAAATTTAAAACTGGCTGCGGAGCAAGGGAATGCACAGGCGCAATATGATCTTGCCCGGTACTATTATTACGGGAAAAATGTTGAACAAGACTTGGCAGAAGCGGTCAAATGGTACCGCTTATCGGCAGAACAAGGGGTTGTCGAAGCGCAATACTGTCTTGCTCTTTGTTATGAAAAGGGCTTAGGCGTTGAACAGAACATGGAAGAAGCGGACAAATGGTATCGCAAAGCGGC
>JAZUMX010000680.1:0-7692 GCA_045603865.1 Thermoguttaceae bacterium | reverse complement strand
GCGTTTCAGTTTTATTGTCAGACACTGGCAACTGGTTTGGAGCGTACTCCGGTTTTGGAGAGCGTTTCTTTCCCATCTGAGAACCCCTTTCTAACTTGAGAGTTGCACGTTAATGGAAGGCGGTAATGGAGTGAGCGTTAGCGGTGCGAAGCCGCACGGGCAGTAGGACAAGGTTTTGCCGCCGAAAAAGCTGATTTCGGCGCTACCCACTTCCAATCAGGAACCGACCTAGTCGGCGGAATTACGCATTCGCCGTCAGGCGAACATAATAGCTGGTTCGTGCTTTTTGTTTGCCTTCGGCAAACTGCGTAACTCCGCTCCTGTTAGTCGCTTCGTTACCGCCTTTCATTCTTTCTTATCCCAACGCCTTTTCCGCCAGCAGCTTCCCCGCTTCAAAGCAGGCGTCGAGCTGTTCCTGAGTTGGTCGGAACTTGCTCTTTACGCCTGGCGCGACCAGTTCCCAGCCCATCTTGGGGAGGATTTCAGCAATTTCTTCCATTGCTCCCCTGCCCCAGCCGCAGGAACCGAACGCAAAGCCGAATTTTACCGGCGGTTTCAGACCGCCCAAGTAGTTCAGAGCCGCTGCCATAGCCGGCATCATTTTGGTATTGAGCGTAGCTGAACCAACCGCCATCGTAGCGCAGTCCAGAGAGGCATCCGCAAGCTGAGTCAGGTCGGAGGCGCGAACGAATATCTTTTCTACCGACACGCCGTCAACGGAACAGGCGCCTTTGAAAATCTGGTCTGCCATAATCGCGGTTGATTGCCACATGGTATCGTAAACGATCATGACTTTCGCCTTCGTCTTTCGAGCCGCCCAGGCGGAATACGCCTCTAAAATAGCGGGAATGTTCTTTCTCCAGACCACGCCGTGCGCGGGCGCAATCATGTCGATGTCGAGAGCCGCGGCGGACGGGAGCAGTTTGGCGACCTGACCGCTGTACGGCATGACGATGTTGGCGTAATACGTTCGGGCTTCTTCCAGAATCAGGTCGAGCGGCAGCTCGTCGTCAAAGCGTTCGCTGGTCGCCAGATGCTGACCGAATGCGTCCATCGAAAAGAGCAGTTTCTCTTCCGGACAATAGGTAAACATCGATTCTGGCCAATGAACCATCGGGGTGAAGATGAACTTGAGGGTTCGCTTCCCAATCGACAGTTCATCACCGCTGGCAACGACTTGCGTCTTCCAGTTGGAACCGTCCATGTACGCCTTGAGCGTATCCAGACACTTGGCGTTGCAGACCAGCGTCGCGTTCGGGCAGGCGTACATCGCGTGCGCAACTCCCGCGGCGTGATCCGGCTACGCATGGTTGCAAACGACGTAGTCAATTTTGTCAAGCGGGACGAGTTCAGCGACGTTTTGCAGCAACTTGGCTGCGTAGAGGTACTTAACGGTGTCAACCAAAACATTTTTTTCGTCCTGAATGAGGTACGAATTGTACGTTGCCCCGCGTTTGGTGTTGTATGAATGGAAATCTCGAATCGGCCAATCGATGTATCCAACCCAGTGGATTCCTGGTTTAAGCTGTGTGTTCATTGTCTTTAGTTTATTGAGTTTATTAAAAAAATCTGGAAAAATCTTGTCAACGCCTTGAAAATCTCAAATCGTGTATTATAATTATATAGAGTATTTAAATTATTTCAAGGTATAGCCTAAAAAGTTAGTTATTAGGAATAAGGAGTGAGGCGGCGAGTCAAATCGTCTCTTATCCTCTTTTCGCGCTTTGCGTAATTCCTAATTGCTAATTGACAATTGCTAATTATTTATCCCCCCCTATTATGAAATTTAACAATATCGCAGTCTTAGCTGTAATTATTGCCTGTTTATTTGGATCGTCCCTGTTTGCTCGAGAAAAGCAAAAGCTGACGAAAGAGCAGCTTCAAAAGCTGGAACAGTCCTGGAAGCCATTTTCGGAGGAAACGCCTCGGCTGACAGAAACGCCCAGCGTCAATAAAAAAGACGTTGACGTCTGCGTCGAGAAGGCGATTAATTTTCTTCTGACAACTCAAAGACCGTCCGGCTGCTGGGGCGCACCGACAAAGACGAAAAAGGTCAATATTTACTCTCCGATGCCAGATTCCCATACATCCTATATTATGGGAACGACCGGTCTTGCGGTGTCGTCGCTGTGTGAATGGGAAAACAAAGCCCCAAAGTCCGTTCGCAGTAAAATTGCCCCTGCCATTGAAAAGGGACAAGCCTGGATGATAGAAAATCTTCCGACGTTCCGCCGATCGTCATACGAGACGACGCTTAACAACTGGGGGCACATCTACGCCTTGTCCGCCTTGTCGCGCTTGTACGTTCGGGCGGAAAAAGCAGACAACAAACAGCTTCAAAAGCAGCTGGTTCTTCTCATGCAGGAACAGGTTGCCAATCTGGTTCGATACGAAAATATTCACGGCGGATGGGCTTATTACGATTACGATTCCCCGTCAACGCGTCCGAATTTTGTTTCAATGTCGTTCAATACAGCGGCAGGGCTGGTTAGTCTTTACGAGGTTTCTGAACTGAAAATCGACAAAGACATCCTTCCAGAAGGGAAAATCGCCATTCCGGAAAGCCTCGTCAGCCGCGCTGTTGCGTCGTTGACGTCTCAGCAAAAGCCGGACTTCTCCTATACATACAGCACAGCACACATCGGCAGACCGATGTACGGCATTAACAGAGCGTCCGGCTCTTTAGGACGCACTCAAGCCTGCAACGCGGCTTTGTTTTATTGGTCAACGCTCCGCACAGACCAGCAAATTCAAGACGCCAAAGACGGCAAAAAGGTTCCAGACACCGCTTTGCCGTATTCCCGATTTGTTTCCCAACAGGTTCTGCTCGATTCCCTTGACCGTTTTGTCGCTCGTATCGGCTGGCTCGACGGCGCTCGAAAGCATTCCGTTCCTCACGACCATTTCAACAAGATCGCCGGTTATTTCTATTACTTCGGGCATCTGTACGCCAGTCAGGAACTGCTGGAACTGGACAGCAAAGCAGAGCAAAAGCGCATTGCCGCCCATCTGACCAGCATCCTCATGAGCGTTCAGGACAAAGACGGATCGTACTGGGATTTCGTTATGTACGACTACGGTCAGCCGTGGGGCACCAGCATGGCTCTGATTAGTCTGGCAAGGTGCTATGAGTTCATCAAGTAGTTGCGAAATGCGGCGGCGAGGCGCCGCTCCCAATCCGCGCTGCCGCGCGCTTGCCAATATCCGCTCCCGTTGGTCGCTTTTCGCTAATTGCCTATCAGCATGATATTTTCCCAATCTGACCCTGTAGCAGACACGTCCTTTCTAAAAGAAAACTCCGTCGTAGCAGTATCCGGCGGGGCAGATTCCATTTTTCTTGCTGAAACTCTGTACAGAACCAGATTAAAAAACTCCTCACTCCTCACTCCTCATTCCTCACTCACTAAACTTGTTATAGCACACGTAAACCATAATTTGAGAGGCGCCGAGTCGGACGCGGACGAGCAGTTCGTTCGAGACTGGGTGGAACAGCGTCAGAAGAACGCGCCGTGGCTGATTGGGAAGTTTACCCGTCTCAATATTCAAACGGATTCCGACGGTTTGGAAAACGCATGCCGCGAGGCGAGATACGCTTGGCTTAAAGACGTCTGTTGTGACGTCGGCGCGCGGTATCTTTTCACCGCTCACAACGCAGACGACCAGATCGAAACCGTCCTGTTCCGGATTCTTCGCGGAGCGGGTCTGGACGGCTTGGCTGGCATCGCCCCGATTCGGGTTCTGACGGAGGGCGTAACGCTCGTTCGCCCGCTGTTGGGCTGGACGAAAAAACAGATTATCGAACAGCTCGACGCCTGGAATCAGCCGTATCGAACCGACAGTTCCAATTTGTCGTCCGACTTCTCACGTAACAAAATTCGCAACGAGCTGCTGCCGCTTTTGGAACGCGAGTACAATCCCAACGTTCGGAACTCGCTGACCAATCTCTCGACGCTGGCTGCGATGGCGTCCGCGGAAATCGACTCGCTGGCGGACGCGGTTTTACGTCAGACAATTGTCCGTCAAAGCGACGACGAACTGATTCTGACTCGTCAGCCGTTTCGTTCCGCCAGCCAATACATCACAATGGAATGTTTTCGAAAAATCTGGACGCAGCGCGGCTGGACTCAACAGGCGATGGGCTTGAAACAATGGACGCTTTTAGCTCAAATGGCGCAGTCGGAGACAATCCTTCCGCCGTACGTCTTCCCCGGCGCGGTTCGGGTCAGCGTGACAGAAGAGTTAATTGTGTTAAGTTGCGAGTTGCGAGTTGCGAGTTGCGAGAAAAATTTATAATACGCTTAGCGTCTATTCCCTACTCCCTATTCCCTATTCCCTACTCCCTACTCCCTAGCTCGCGAACTTAAAGTTGAACAGCCCAAAGATCTCCTTCTTGCTCATCTCGTTCTTGCGTGTTGAGTCCGCGCCGGACAAGACGGTTTCGAACAGCTCGCGTTTCTCTTCCAGGACGCGCTGGATTCGTTCTTCAATCGTTCCCATCAAAAGGAATCGAGAAACTGTAACAGAGCCTTTAACGCCGATTCGATGAGCGCGGTTAATTGCCTGATCTTCAATCGCCGGGTTCCACCAGCGGTCAAACAGGAAGACATAGTTGCAAAACTGGAGGTTCAGCCCAACGCTGCCGGCGCCGTAAGTCATGAGAATCATTTTATGTTTGGGGTCTTCCCGGAACCGTTTGATAACCTCGTCACGTTTGGAATGGGGGATTCGTCCGGAGTATTCCAGCGGATGAAACTGCTCCAGTTGAGCGCGCATTTTGTCAATCGTTTCCGTCCAGAGGGAAAAGACGATGGCTTTCTGACCCGAGGCGGCGATTTCCTCCATATCCGCCGCCAGACGCGCCATTTTCGGGCTGTCGCCGGTAACGGGATCGAAGTTGCAAATCTGCTTGAGCTTTGTAATAAGCTGCAACACGTGTTGAATGGTAGCCGTCTCGCCCATCTCGTTGATCTGCTCTACGCCGTTCTCTTCCGCATTCATGTACGATTCCCGCTGCGAGGGCGACATTTCCAGTTCCAGGTCTCGAACCAGCCGCGGCGGCATGTCGGTCAGAACCTTGTCTTTCGTTCGCCGGAGAATGTGATCCCCGATAGCGCGTCCCATCTGTGACGGCTTCATTTCTGGAGACAGATAGCCGGGAGAAAGCCATTCGAAAATGCTGACCAGGTCGTTGGCGCTGTTTTCAATTGGCGTGCCGGTTAACGCCCAGGAGCGTTTGCGATGGATCGCCTTGACCGCTTTATGCGTTGACCCGGTTTGATTTTTAATTCGCTGCGCTTCGTCCAAAACGCACAGGTCAAACCGAATGCCCGGCGGCGTAAACTTCTGGACTTTCCCGTTTTCGTCGATAAACTCTTTTTCTCGTGGCGAGTACAACTCCCTGTCGCGATGTAACAGCTCGTAGTTGGCGATTTTCACCGGCGTGTTGTCCAGCTCCCAAATCCATTTTCGCCGTGCCTGATCGCCTTCGATAATTTCCACCGGGATTTCCGGCGCCCATAAATCGAACTCGCGTTTCCAGTTCGTTACCAGCGGTTTGGGACAGACGAGCAAAACAGACTTCACCGCGCCGGAACGAATCATCAGACGAATGGTTGTAATGGACTGCATCGTCTTGCCCAACCCCATTTCGTCCGCCAGAATCGCGGAACTGCGCGGGTACAGGAACCCGATTCCCTGCCACTGATACGGGAACGGCTCGAACGGGAACACCAGCTCTTTGCTGGAAAAGAGCTGTTCCAGCGGCGGCTGAAGCAAATGCTTTAACCGGTCTTCCAGCTTGACCAGTTCAGCCGGGACTTGCAGATGAGTAAAATGCGTCGGGCGCGACGCTGTCCCGTTAAACGGCGAGGCGTTGTTGAGCTTGTCGCCCTCTTCCCCCTTGATTTTTGCCTCGCTGCACAGCGTTTTTGACTCGCCAAAGATAAAGCTCTTTACCAGAATTTTCGGACGCCCGATTTTAATCGACGCCGTCATCGGCTCCGGAATCGTCAAAGAGAACGGCGTGAGCGCTTTAACGTGCATACCTCGCCTGACAATGCGGTTCATTTTCTCCCCGGTCTGAGAAAGTCTCACAGGAGAAATCTTCGGCAGGACTGAATTGTCAAGCATGATTAGGCAGTAGGCAGTAGGCAGTAGTTTGCGGAGCGCTTCGCGCCAATTACGCATTCCGCATTACGAATTACGCATTAAACCCACGCCGCGCTCTTTTGCGCTTCGTAAATCGCTTCGCGAATTCGATCAAACGGTTCCGCCAAATCGTAGTCGATCTCTTCGTTCTGCAGAAACTGGCGCGCCTTTTCGGTATCGTCTGGAAAATGCCTGTCCGGATGTAGAAGAACGCCGTTCCAAATCATCGAAAACTCCGGAATCACAATACTGTCGTCGAACTTCGGAACAATTTTCCCCTTGAGCGCCTCGATCTCTTCCGAAACGTCCTCCTGAGACGCCAGCGCAGCTGAATCCGGCTCTGGCTGACCGCTTTCAGACGTTTGATTATCAGTTCCGTTTTCTATAGACAGCGCATTTTGACCTTCTTCGGTTTTGTCTTTAACTTTGGCGTCTTTACGCAGTTTAGGTATTTCAGCTAACGCCATGGGAACGTCTATCATGGGACGAAGAGCCATAACGCCAGATTTGTCAGTCAGAATCAATTTGGGAGAAATCGTCGCGCGAACTGTCAGCGATCGGGCGATTTGCTCTCCGTATATATATGGTTCCAGAGTAGGCCCATACAAAATATGTTGAGACTTTGTCGCTCGCACCGGCGCCGTACAGTGGAATTCTACTGGACGTCCGTTGCGATTCAGCAGAAGATAGCCTCCCATTATACCTAATTCTCGGCTTTTAACAACAGTTATAAAACCGAGGGCGGGAAGCGATTCTTTTTCGGTTTGATTCATGCGTCTTGAATCGGATAAAGCCCCTAATATTCTTTAGAATGGGGGAGTCTTTGACGGTTATTCAGAATTTAGAAAACTTTTCCGATTACATAAAAAATTTAAAATAATCAGAAAAGTCGCTTGACATAAATGAGGCGGGATATTATACTATGGGTAAAGAGAGGCAAGAGGCAGTAGTCAAGAGGCAATAGTAAAATCTCTACTGCCTACTGCCTACTGCCTACTGCCTTACTTCCCTCATGAGCGCCCAATCCCCAATCACCGTTCAAACCCCTGCGAAGGTCAACCTGTTTTTTGAGCTGTTGGGCAAACGCCCGGACGGGTATCATGAGGTTGAAACGGTCGTGTCGCCCATCGACTTTTACGATACGATTCGGGTTCAGGCGATCGACCCGGCGGACGCCGGCGACGACGGTATCGCGCTGACCTGCGACTGCAGTTCCATCGCGGGATTGCAGTCAGACCCGATGGACGTTCCCAACAACGAACGGAATCTGGTCTACAAGGCGGCGAAACTGCTTCGAGAGCGTTTCGGCGTCAAACAGGGCGTTTCCATCGAACTGAAAAAGCAGATTCCACCGCAGTCTGGGTTGGGCGGCGGGTCGGGAAACGCGGCGGGGGCGATTCGCGCCTGCGCCAAGGTTTGGGGCTTGTCGCTGACGCTGGAGGACGAGTTTTCTCTCGGCGCTCAGCTCGGGTCAGACGTCCCGATGTTTTTCGTCGATGGCGCGTCTGTCGGAACCGGTCGAGGGGAAATAATCGAGCCGAAACC
>JAZUMX010000679.1:0-7413 GCA_045603865.1 Thermoguttaceae bacterium | reverse complement strand
TATCCGGTAGGCTCGAGATGCCTCCCAAACCGATTTCCACTTGCCTGAAACGATTTCTGACACCACGGTCTGACGAAATGCGTCTGTATATCGTTTTACCATCTTTGACCTTTCTGTCAACCGATACCAGGACAAGACACTATTCCCTACTCCCTACTTCCTATTGCCTACTGCCTACTGCCTCAATTACGCATTACGAATTAAAAAAATCCCTCTTGCGTTATTTTTTAAAATTGTGTATTTATCGCTATCTGGTATTTTTTAGAAATAGTATTTAGCGCTCGGCGTTAACTTTATAATCCATGAATGCGATGAATATGCAATCCGGCTGCAAGACGCGATCAGCGTTTAATTTAAGGCTCCTGACAACAGTGGCGGGCGCTGTTTTGACGCTTTTATGCTCAACTGCCCTCTACGGTCAGCAATATATGCGTCCTGATGGAACGACGGGCGCGTCGAAGGTCGCTATTTCCGAGGCTCTTCCGGGCGAATACGACAATACGTCAACCCCGGATCCTCAATATCCTCCGGGAATTATGCCGGATAAAGCGCTGTCGGTAGATCCAACGTCGATTGGAGCCGATTCGCCTGACCTTCCGCCAGTTCCATCCTTTGACGGCAGCGTAAATTCGATGTCTGACGTTTTACCGTCAGCCGCCAGTTCTGGTCCGGATTCTGTTCTCAACCTGTATAACGCGCCTGGCAGTTCAACCAAAGCTGACCAATACGAAGGCATGACGATTGCCGACGTTAAAATTGAAGGCAATCATCAGTATTCGTTTGAGAAAATCGTACCGTATCTGAAAACGCGTCCGAGCCGTCAGTTCAGTAAAAAGATTCTCGAAGACGACGTTCGGCGTTTAATTTACAGCCGCATGTTCGTCAACGTTGAGACGTTATTTAAAGAAGTCAATAACAATGGAAACGTAGAGCTGGAAGTCAAATTTCGCGTTTCAGAACGTCGGACGATTCAGTACATTCGTTACGTCGGCAACGAGAAGATTCGAAAAAAGTACCTGGAAAAGGAAGCTCTCCTTCGCGTCGGCGGGGCGATTGACCCCTCGGAAGTAGCGTCTGCAAAAGAGCGTATTGAAGGATTCTACCGCTCTAAAGGCTTTTCACGCGCGACAGTGATGGTCGTTCAGGGTTTGAAACTGTCAGACCCCGGCGTCATTTTCCAGATTAACGAAGGTCCCAAACAGAAAGTTCACTGGACCAGCTTTGAAGGCAATACGATTGTATCCGACGCCCGACTCAGAACTCAGGTTCAGTCCAAGCACGGATTTCTGTGGATTTTTGCGGGAGAACTGGATTACGAGAAACTCGACGCCGACGTTCGGACGCTGGAAGACTATTACAAAAACCTGGGCTTTCTCGACGTTCGCATTGGAAGAGAAGTCAAATTCAATTCGTCAGAAGAATGGGCGGACGTTGTATTTTACATCCACGAAGGGAAACGTTACAAAATCCGCGACGTTGTTATTGCTGGAGCGAACAGCTTTACATCGGAACAGCTCAAAGATCTGATGGAAATCGACAAGGGCGACTATCTCAACAAGGTCAAGCTTACTCGCGCCATTAACAGGATTCAAAATCGATATGGAACCATTGGCAGAGTTTTCGCCGACGTCAAGCCGGACGTTCGCTATCTCGAAACGCCGGGTCAGTGTGACATCGTCGTCAGCATTAAAGAAGGCGACGTCTATCGCGTTGGGCGAGTGAACGTTCTCATTGCAGGCGATTATCCGCAGACGCAGATCGACACGGTTCTTAACCGCATGACCGTCAAGCCGGGCGACATCATGGATACGAACAAAATCCGCGCGTCCGAACGACGACTCAAGGCGTCGCAGCTGTTTGCCAACGATCCGCAGAAAGGCGTGTCGCCCAGCATCGTTTATTCGCCGCCGGAAATCAAAGACATGGAAAAACGCGACGGGCAGAGAATGGCAGAGCCCATTACCCGACCGGAGAATTCCAATTCGTTCCGAGGACAAGATTCTCAAAGCGGGTACCGTCACGTTGCGCGCTTTACGCCGTCTGCGGCTTCGACGTCAAATCAGAAGACGGTTGACGTTAATTATTATGGAACGTGGAACGAAAGCGAACAGAGCGTCGAATGGCAAAACGTCGAGATGAATTCCAGCGACGGCGCCAAACGGGAAATCCGAAACGAGAGCGACGATTCAAACTATTCGTTCATAGAAAATAACTCTCAGCTGTATTCCGAATCCTTTGAAGAATACAATAACAACAGCGTTCAGCAGGAATACGCCAAGGAAGACGAAAAACAGCGAAGTCAACCGAGTTATTTAGGGCAGAGCGGTTATCAAACAACGTACGGATTTGACCCGTTCGGTCAGCCGTCGGTACCGTCAACGCGAGCGGAAGTCAATCAGGCGGTTGGCGCGTCCAACGTTTCCAATCCGACGCTTCAGCAGTCGGTTTACAATCAGCCTGTTACATCAGCGCCGGCAGCGCAGACGTACGTTCCCGCCAGCGCGAATCAAACGGCGGTTGTTCAAAACGGCTGGGCGCCCGCCAGCGGATATCAGGGACAGAGCGTTATGGAACCCGCTCCGACGGGCGCTCAGACGGCTCCGTATTCCGGCGCGGTTGGACAGAATATTTATAGCGACAACTTGCCCATGCAGCCGGGAATTCCGGCGCCCAACAGCCCAACGGGACAATCTGGCAGCCCGTATCCGGCGGCGCAGTCGTTTGATCAATCCTACTCCGGCAATTACTATTTTCAATCCCTTGACGGACCCAATACGATTCCGATTGCCGCGTCGCTGGAAGAAACCCGAACCGGGCGAATGATGTTCTCCATTGGCATCAGCAGCGAATCCGGCTTGTTAGGCTCTGTAGTTATCGAAGAACAAAACTTTGACTGGACGCGCTGGCCGCGTTCCTGCCGAGACTGGTACAACGGCGTTGCGTTCCGCGGAAGAGGTCAGCATTTCCGAATCGAAGCCTCGCCTGGTACAAACGTTCAGCGTTACAGCATCAGCTTTGGAGAGCCGTACCTGTTCAATACGGATATTTCCTGGGACATCAGCGGCGTTTACTACGAACGTTTTTATGACGAATGGTACGAAAAGCGATTGGGCGGTCAGACGAGCCTTGGCTATCGATTCCATAAAGATTTGGTTGGCTACCTGACGTTTAGAGGGTACAATATTAAATTGTATCATCCGATTTCGCCGACGCCTCCGGAACTGGCAGACGCTTTGGGTTCGAACGCTCTGTACGGCATTGGCGCCAGACTGGTTTACGACAAGCGAGACAGCCCCTATATGGCGACGGAAGGCTGGTATATGTCGGCGGAATTTGAACAGGTGTTTGGCTCCTACACGTACCCGCGCGCGTCGTTCGGCGTCAAAAAGTTTATCCCGCTGTACGAACGGCCGGACGGTTCCGGACGTCACGTTTTGTCGCTCAAGACGTCAGTCGACTGGACGGACGTAGACACGCCAATTTACGAACATTATTTCACAGGCGGCATTTCCACCATCCGCGGGTTCCGATACAGAAATGCGACGGTTCGCGACATGGGCGTTCCTGTCGGCGGTTACACTCAGGTTTTGGCGTGCGCCGAATACCTGTTCCCGATTACGGCGGACGACATGGTTAAAGGCGTCATTTTCTGTGACACCGGTACGTCAGACTACAACTTCGGATCGTGGAAAGATCGTTACAGAGCGTCAGTCGGATTTGGATTCCGTATCACCGTTCCCATGATGGGATCCGTGCCGATCGCGCTGGACTTTGCCTTCCCGGTGTCGAAAAACGATTTCGACGAAACGGAAATATTCAGCTTTACCATGGGCGGAATGTTTTAAAAGGATAATCCATGGCGGCTCAAAACGCAGAAACCATCGTATTAAACAGCGTTCCATTCAGCAATACAAGCCAGATTGCGACGCTTTATACGCGAGAATTCGGGAAGTTTTCCGCCCTGGCGAAAGGATCGCGCCGAGAGAAAAATCCGTTCGACAACGGTCTGGATTACATGGCGCGCCTGAAAACGACGCATTACGTTCGTTCGCAGGGGCTTCAGCTGCTCACGCAGGCAAGCCTTCAGCGCTGGTTTCGAGTAGACCGAAACAATCCCGGCGCGTTGTTTGCAGGTTATTACATCGTCGAGCTTATCGATTCGTTCACGGCGGAATTTGACCCGTCGGCAGAACTGTTCGACTTGACCGACGAAACCCTGGCTGACCTCACAGCCGGCAAAGAAGTTTGGCGAACGCTGACCCGGTTCAACTGGCAGATGCTGAGAATAATCGGGATTGCGCCGCAATGGGACGCCTGCGTTTGCTGCGGGAAAAAACGAACGCGTCAGGCGGGCTGGGCGTTTGGACTGATCGACGGCGGAGTCGTTTGTCCGAACTGCAAGCCGGGGCGAATGAGACTCGTTCTCGTTTCGCACGCGGTTTTGGATATCGCCCGGCAATTCGCCGATGAAAAACACAACCTGTGGCGTCGGCTCAAAGCGGCGGACAATCACCGCAAAGAGCTGCGCCGGTTAACAGATTTATACATAGCTCATAACCTTGGCTGGGCGCCGAAAATGCAGCGATACAGTCAAATGTTTGTATGAATAATAACGAAAGCGTTACTGGAATGAATACCTGTTGTCAACTCTGTCGACTTTGCGCCATAGCCGCGTTGAGCGTTACGCTCTTTGCCGGCTGTACAACCATGCAAATGCGCGGCACAGTCAAGGATTGGGACGCCATCGCGGCTAACATCAACGCCCACCCCTCTCCAAAAGTAGACCAGAAAACGCTTGAACGATCGTACGACACGCTCGTTAAAGATCAAAAAATTGACGGCGACGGGACCGGTTCGGACGTTGAATATATCGGAGACGCTTTCGTTGATTCTTACAGACACGTCGTCAACGATCTGCCAGACATCTCCGCTGCTCAATCGCTGTTCAAAGAAGGACTGGATTTGTTCACGCAGAAAAAATACACGGCGGCGGCGAAGAGGTTCTCGTCCTGCCAGTGGAAATGCACGGTTAAAGACACGGTTCTTAAAGAAGACGCCATGTTCATGGAGGCGGAGTGTTACTTCTTTGACAATCAGTATTCCAAAGCGGTCAAACAGTATAACAAGGTGACAAAGAACTATGAAAACTCCCGCTATTCAGACCGAATGGCGGCAAGACTGTTTGCTATTGGACGTTACTGGGAAAACATGTACGACAAGTATCACTACAATACGTTCGCCCCCAATTTCTGGGATAAGCGCCGACCCATGTTTGATACGAACGGAAACGCGCGAAAAGCGTTTACCAGCGCTCAGCTGCAAAACGCCAACGGGACTTTTTCAGACGCCGCCGTTATGGCGTGTGCGAACAATTATTTCAGAGACGGACAATACACCGAGGCGTCTGAACAGTACGACCATCTGTGCGAGAATTATCCCAATTCCAAATACATCGTTCGCGCTTATCTGCTCAACCTGCAATGCAAGCTCCAGATGTATATTGGCTCTCACTACGATTCCAAACCGCTGGAAGACGCGGAAAAGATTGCAAATCATTTGATCAACTTCTACGGTCCGGAACTGGACGCTCAGATGAGATCGGAGATTAAGGAAATTCAGTCCCATTTTGCCGAGCAGAAAGCCCAGCGTGACATGGCAATTGCGGAATATTACAAAGACAAAAAGTATTACGGCGCCGCCAGACAGTACTATGGATACATTCAGAAGGACTATCCCGGCACGGAATCGGCGATGCAGGCTCGAAACGAGTATCAGAAGATTGCCAATCTGCCTTCGGAACCGGCAAAGAAATTTGAATGGCTCAAGTACGTTTTTCCAGAGGATTAATCGTTTAACATACAATCAACGGCTTTATTCATGAATCGCGGTTTTGCGTTTCTGACGACTCTCCTTGCAGCGTGTTTGATAACCGGATGCGCCGGATACCAAATTGGGAATCAAACTCTGTACACCGCTAATATTCAAACGATTTACATCCCGATGGTAAAAGCCCCGACGTTAGGTCCGCACATGAGCGAACGGATTACAGAAGCGGTCGCCAAAGAGGTGGAACTTCGCACGCCCTATAAACTTGTTCGAGACAATTACGCCGACGCCGTTCTCAATATCGAGATTACCGAATACAAACAGGGGATCAATTTCAAGGACAAATGGGGCGGTCCGCGTCAGAACAATCTGGAAATGAGAGCAAAAGTCGAGCTGGTCAACCGAAGGTCGCTCACTCCGGAATGCGGGTGCGAATTCTCCCTTGACCAGGAGGGCATCGTTTTAGGACACGGCTCCATGATTCCCGTTGCAGGGCAGTCAACGGCGACGGAACAACAAGAAGCCATCGACCGCCTGGCGCGGTGCATTGTCAATTCTTTGGAAAAACCGTGGTAACGCGTTAGTCAAATAATTTTATTTATATTTTTCTATTTCTGGAAGCCATAAATACCGAGCGTAGAGTTCAAAATATTTCCCAAAAAGAGAGTTTAACTTTGGTAAAATGCGCACTTTGCAGAATGTAATAATCGTTAAAAACGTTAATTTTGTTTATCTTGAGCAAATAATTACATAAAAAAATACTTACAGTATAAAAATATATAAAAATTTTATGCAATAGATTCCTTTTTTGTCCGTTGTTATAGTATAAGTCAAATTATGTAAATAACTTCAACAAAGTTGACGTAAATCCTTTAAGATTATACAGTTTTAGAGAATTTACATACTTCCCGCTTTTTTTAAAAAACTGGAGAAAACCATGCCGAGAAAAACCAAGGCGTTGACTGCCCGTCAGCGAGAAGTTTATGAATTTATCAAACGGACAATCAAGGCTAAAGGGTATTGTCCAACTGTGCGCGAAATTGGCGATGCAGTTTCCATCAATTCTCCCAATGGCGTCATTGGGCATCTGCGCGCTCTGATCCGAAAGGGATACATCGTTCGTCAGGCGCACATGGCTCGTTCGATTCAGCTCGCCAACTCAAAGGATTCCGGGTCAATCAACATCGGGTCAACCATTGAAAACAGTCAGTTCATTTCAACTGAAAAAACGGCTCCAGCAGTTTTGGAAGAAGTTATTCCCGTCAGTGGAACAATTCAGTTGGTAACGGTTAAAGACAACACCTTTAGCGACGCGAAAATCGTAGCTGGCGACGTCATTGTCGTTCGTACGGACGTTCCCGCCAGCGAAGGTCAAACGGTTTTGGCAACCACTAAAACCGGCAAACTTTCTCTGGTTAAATGGGGCGCAGATGCGTTCAAAAAGATCGGTCTGGGCGAAATTACAGACACGACTCAATGCGACGCCGTTGTCGGAATCGCCTTGGGCGTAATGCGAAAATTCTGATTCGGTTACTCGCTCTAAACAAATAAAAAACGACGCTTTACGAAGAAATGAATGGTTCTTCG
>JAZUMX010000678.1:0-1646 GCA_045603865.1 Thermoguttaceae bacterium | reverse complement strand
GCCTCTGCCGCCCCCGTAGGTGTGAGCGGGTCAGTCCGCACACGGATTTTACGGATTAGACGGATTTTCGCCGATTGGTTAATTGACAATTCAAATATCATCACTCAACATTAAATTTTTAGCTCGCAGGCGCCAACCTGTCAGATGAATCATTAGCCCCCCCTAACCCCAAAACAATCATGAAAAGATTCCCCGCTCTTTTATCGTTGTTTTCCGTCCTGACGTTAACGCTCTCGGCGTTTTCCAGCACAATGTATGCGGATGAGGACAATATAGATCATTCAGGTAACCGTTTCATTGGCTTCGGAACATCACACGACCATGCAAGAGCTGTAGCTGTCGGCGGGGGTACGCCAGAAAGCGAGCGAGCTGTTGCGTTGGGATTGCAATGGATTGCCAATCATCAGCTTCCTAACGGTTCATGGAGCTTTAATCATCAATTAGCGCCGTCCTGTCAAGGAGCATGCAAAAATCCCGGCGATAAAAAATATGAAAAAGCGCACAACGCCGCTACCGGCTTGGCGCTGCTGTCGTTCCTCGGCGCCGGCGTAACTCATAAGGAAGGTCGATACAAGAAAAACGTATATAATGGTCTCTATTTCCTTTTAAAAAATGGTAAAACAACATCTAAGGACGACGACTTTTTTATAGGATATCCATAGGACTGCGTCATTTTTGTAGAATCCAAAGGCACGATGTACTCTCAAGGAATTGTCGCTCTTTGCTTGACAGAAGCGTATGCCAAAACCAGAGATAAAAGATTGCTTCCTGCCGCTCAGGGGAGTTTAAACTATATCTATTGGCATCAAGACCCCTCCGGCGGCGGTTGGCGTTATACGCGATGGCAGGCTGGCGACATATCGGTAACAGGCTGGCAAATGGCGGCTATTAGAACCGCCGCCAATATGAAGAACTTGGACGTTCCAGATAAAGTAGTCGTCAAGGCGTCGCGTTTTCTGGATTCTGTTCAGACTGACTCCGGCGCCAAATACGGTTATTCAGACCCCGGCGAGGGTCCGTCAACTACTGCTGTCGGTCTGCTGACTCGTATGAATTTTGGCTGGGAGCATGACAACCCGGCTTTACAGCGCGGGGTAGAATGGCTTTCCAAAATAGGTCCCCACAAGACGGACAGCTATTATAATTACTATGCCACTCAGGTTATGTTCCAGTATAACGGACCGATGTGGGAAAAATGGAACGCTGATATGCGCGATCAACTGGTCAATTCCCAGGTTCAGCTAGGGCATGAAAAAGGTTCATGGTATCATGCCGGACCGTGGAGTTCCGCTGGCGGACGTCTGTATGACACCTCAATGTCAACAATGATTTTGGAAGTCTACTATCGACACCCGCGGATTTACAAAACGAATGCCGATCAGAAATAACATTGCAAATTGAATTCCCCATTTCCTTTAAAATAATTGTTCAAACAAGGAAGACTCACAGGTTTACCATGAAAAGATTCATTCCATTTTTATTATTATCCGTCTTGACGCTTTCCCTGTCGTCCGCTCAGGCGCAGGACGTTGTTCAGTTCAACGGTCAGAAGTTTACGTTTGACAAAATCGAATGGACGGCGCAGGTTCCGGACGTTACCCGCGGAGCCGTCGCTGTTACAGACAAGGCGCAGTCCGTCCGGTTGT
>JAZUMX010000677.1:0-3460 GCA_045603865.1 Thermoguttaceae bacterium | reverse complement strand
CGTCCACGTCGGCGTAGAGCAGCAGTCCTTCGTCCATCATTTTCGCCAGCAAGGGGTTTTTGGCTTTGGGAATGTACCCCAGCTTTTGTTCTTTTTGATTCAAAACCATAATGGCGTTGGAATCGTATTCGTTATTCGGTTCTCGAATCAGGAAAAGGCGATCGCCGGGCTTAAGCCGCTCAGCGAGAGAGGCAATGTCCGAAACGTGAGCCGTTCCCGCTACGTTTGTTTTCATCAAATGCACAGACGCATTGACCGTGCGGCGAGGCGTGATTTCCGCTCGCTTTTTGAATACGCTGGGCAGCGGTTTTCTCTTTGAGAGCCGATAGAGCGCGACGAATTCGTTTCGCTTCTGCCGCCATTCCAGAACGTCCTTATGGGCTTTGAGAGTCTTTTCTCGCAGTTCCTTAACGCAGCGTTCCTTTTCGTCGTCATATTTTAGCTCGTTTTCTCTTGTAAAGGGGAACTGGCGTTTAATCTGATCGATTTGAAGCTTCAGCTTGTCACGCGCCGCCTGACACGCTGAAGTCGCCTGGCGCATTTCCGCCGAGGTTTTAATCGGCTTGTACCAGTTGAGATTGCATTCGTAGGCGTACTGAGCGATTTCTTTCAAGCCCTGCAAATTTTTGCTGTAATAGTAATTGCTTGAAGGGGCTAACAGTATACGACTGTAGCCTTCTTTGAAGCCGGTTACAACAGGCTCGGCTTTAATCCAATCGTAAAGGTTTTTTAGCTGTTTCTCTTTTTTCTTTGACAGCTTGAACGTGAAATCGCCCCCTGTTTTGATCGTCTTTTTCAGATCCTTTTTCCATTCTTTCAACTCGTTTTTAACGGCGGCGAAGCGACGCTTGCTTTGCTTGACAACGTCTTTTAACGACTTATCCTGACCGTTGAGAACGGCTTGTATCTGCTTGATTTCGAATTTGTACTTTTCGATTTTCGCGGAAAGGAGCTTGAGCTTCTTTTCGTGACGAAATATGCTGGAATAGAAAATGCTCGTCAACCCCGGCTTTTCAAAAAAGAGTAAACTGCGTTTTGTATACAGCAGCTCAGCGACTTCTTTCTGTAAAGCGCGGATGTCCTTGAAACGTTCATCCAGCGAATCCGAGTCGATAAATTGATCGTCTGCAACAGTTCGATTTTCCGTCATGATATTTTCCCTCTATGATTTAGTTACTTATATTATAGTTAAGATTTCAACCGTTTCAATAGAGGTACGACAGAATCTGTCATACCTGTTCAAAAATGTTTGTTGGGGTGGCGAGTTCGTAATTTTACATTTCCGATTAAATTCGTCTTCCTTTTTCGCCTCTTGACATAAGGCGTTGTGTTGTTTATAATGGGTAAAAAAAGTGAATTTAATAACTCCCTGTTCCCAAAGGAGCGCGATTCCATGAATTCAGGAAGAATATTTGTTTTAATACTGCTGGTTTTGACGGGTTTGGCGGCGTTCAGCCCCGTTCAAGCGTCTGATTCGGAAAAACTCGCCAACGACGCTCGAAGAAGATTTGGCAAATTGAATATCAGCCGTTTTGAAGAGATGTTTCAAACGGGAAAATTTGATTTTAGGGTTTATAAACATTTTACGGTTGTGGATTACGCTGCGTTTATGGGCGACCTGGATCGCGTTAAACAACTGGCGGAATACGCAGATAAAGTTAAATATTCAATCAGCTACAGCTATGATATGCTTCATTTTGCAGCGAAAAGCGGCAATTTAGAGTTGGTTCAATGGCTGGTGGAACAAGGGCTTGATATCAAAGCGGATGATACAGATGATTATCCAACGCTTTATTATGCGGTCAATTCCGGTAATTTTGAACTGGTTCAATGGCTTGTAGAACAAGGCGCCAGCATCTATTTCGACGGATCTGAATCGGACGAGATGCAATTGGACGACGAATCCGACGAGTCTGAATCTTCAGAAAAACGAGAAATAAGATATTTGAACAACGCCGTTCAAAGCGGTAATCTGAAAATGGTTCAGTGGTTCCTGGAACAGGGCGCGGAATTTGACGACATCGAATTGAGTTTTGCCGCTCAAAGCGGGTCGTTGGAACTGGTTCAATGGCTTCATGAAAAAGGAACCTGTATCCTTGATGAGATAAACCACGCTGCTGGAAGCGGCAATTTTGAACTGGTTCAATGGATGTACGACCACGGCGCAGACCTGACCAGAGAGGACGAATTTTATGGCAATGCGCTGGAAGAAGCTGCGTCCAGCGGTAATTTAGATCTGGTTCAATGGTTGGCTGGTAAAGGCGTAAGCGTAACAGATCAAGCTCTGTGCAACGCGGCTGAAAGCGGTAATTTGGAACTGGTTCAATGGCTGGTCGATCAGGGAGTTGACATTCGCACTCCAGAAAGAAGACACGTATATTCCGCAATGTGTTGTGCAGTACGAAGCGGAAATTTGGATATTGTTCGCTATTTTGTTGAAGAAAAAGGCATAGGCGTCGATGAGACAGTCGCTAAATATGTTTATGCAACCGCGCTGCAGGTAGCCGCCGTTCATGACGACTTTGAAATAGTGCAATATCTTGTTGAGCATGGCGCGCGCGTCAATCCCGGCTTCCAAATTATACCGTACTGGTATTCGTTGTCTCGAAACGGCGGCGATCCGGAGATAGTTGAGTATCTCAAACAGCGCGATCATACGCTGATGTACTTGGCATCCGCGATAAGCTTGATTGTTTTGGCGATAGGCTCTTATATCGTTTACAGAAAACTCCGACCTCGACCGCTTGCGGAATCCGAATAGCATGCGAAACAATCGCGTTCGGAAATAATTTGATAAATCTTGGGTTGCGAAGATATTTAGTATTTTATTTTGAACGCAGAAACCGCAGAATCTGGGGAGCGGACATTGTCCGCGAAAATTTAATGTATTTTAGGCGGGTAATACCCGCCCCCCGTCAATTGCTCATTGCTAATTGATAATTTTCTCAACTCCTCCCTCCTCACTCCTAACTCCTAACTAAGAAATAGCCCCCCCTTACGTTGGGATTGAAGGGGAGTATAATATAATAAATTGAGGGTTAGACTGGAAGCGTCGTTAGTTTCCGGTTTTGTCCTTTTCCGCTATTTACAATACAGGAGAATACGATGTCAGAATATATCCAGAACATGTTTGGTTACGACGGTCAGACGGTCGTGGTTATCGGCGGAGCCGGCGAGTTGGGCGGAGCTCTGTGCCGCGCGTTCGCTCAGGCGGGCGCGAACGTGGTTGTCGCGGACGTTACCGAGGCGGGCTGCAAGAAACGCGTCGCGGAACTGGAATCGCTGGGCGGAAAGGCGTTCTGGACGCTCATCGACGTTACCAAACGCGAGTCCATCGTCAACGCTCTGGACGAGGCGAAAAAGCCGACTGGCAGAGTCGACGTCCTGGTCAACGCGGCGGGCGTCAACTTCGCGTCCCCGACTTTTCTGGAACACCCGGAAGAAAAATGGGATTTCGTTA
>JAZUMX010000676.1:0-3034 GCA_045603865.1 Thermoguttaceae bacterium | reverse complement strand
GAGTGTTACCAGAAATTTGTGGAAATCTTATGGTATCATTTGCAAATAATTCATCGAAAAAAACAAAAAAGAAATGGGTTGATATTTTTAAAGGCAAGATTATACATTGTTACCCATATAACTACAACCATTTGTATAATTTGCTTGTTTATCATTCTTTTAATAACAATTTTCATTTTATTGCCAAAATAAGGTTCATCCGACAAGTTGGTACTTGAGCTAAAAAGCAAGTGTTTTTCCGTTCCAAAGTATTTTTAAACACGAAACACACGAAATACACGAAAAGAAATTTTAGAAAAATCTTTCGTGCTTTTCGTGTTTAAAATCCAATGATTTACGAATGAGGATTGAATTGTTAATTAATCAATCGGTGAAAATCCGTATAATCCGTTAAATCCGTGAACGGACTGACCTGCTCAAACTCTAGGCGCCAACTTACCGGAAGAGCCCAAAATAAATTATATCTCGGCGATGATTAGGACAACATTGGCGCTTCACGCCGCCGCGACGACGGAGAACGCCGTTAGACTGCTGAGAATTTAGAGCGTAGTGCATAGTGCATAGTGCATAGCGCTTAGGACGCAACCGTCTGTCTGACCCCTAACATATGAACATCTACTCACTCTTGTTTTCTATCTTCGATTTTATATAATCAGAATTAAAACGCTTTCATTTACTAGAGAACAATCATGCAATACGATTACGACTACTTTATCAGTTACGCCCACAAAAACAACGAAAACCCGGAAGTTCCCGGCTTTGTTGAACAGTTCAAAGAAAAACTCCGCAACTCAGAGGAACATCCGCGGTTGTTTGGCGAAAAATTGAGAATTTTTTTCGACAAAGAGGAAATCGAAAATATGGTTCAATGGGATCATAAAATCCGAGCAAGTCTTGCCAGTTCGCGATTTCTTATTGTGCTTTTGTCGCCAGAATACTTCCAGAGCGAGTATTGCGCCAAAGAGTTCGACTGGTGGATGAAACACGAAATGCACCGCTGTACGCTTGGGGAAGGAACCGCTCCGATACTGATCTATGACGTTGCCAATTTGCAAGATAACAAGGCAGAAACTATCCCGGACATTCCAGAAGACTTGCAGCTCCGTTTTCCGAACTGGCTCAAACAGATTCGGAAAATCCAGTCTGACCTCAAATTTGACATGCACAATTTACTCATCGCGAAAATCGACGCTGTGTTGAACGCTTTGCGCAACGGGGTCAAAGACAAAGTCCGTCATCAGGACATCTCAGACGGCACGCCGCGAGGAAAAGACTATCCGCAATACAATAAAAAATTTGTCGGTCGCCGTGAAAACCTTTTGTCTTTGCGAAAAAACTTTACTGAAGATACTGGCAAGTCTGCAGCCGCACTTACAGGACTGGGCGGGTTCGGGAAAACCGAGCTGGCTCTCACGTACGGACACGCCTTTGGGTGGGACTACCAACTGGGGCGGTTCTTTGCCAAATGCGAGAATTGCAACTCGATTTACGACGCTATTCTGACCTGCGGCATTATGGAAATGCATGGTTTGAAGCCCGAAGGCTCTAACGAAGAACAGCTTCAGACCCTTTATAAACATCTGAAAGCGAAGCAGGAAGAAATCATAAATCAGAACGTCAAAAAAGGGATTCTCAGGACAGAGGGCGCGCGTCTTCTTCTCATTCTCGATAACGTAAACAATGTGGATCTGATTTCACAGCTGATTAAACTTAAACTTCCCGACTATTTCCATGTAATCGTTACGACTCGTGAGAATACGAGCGAGTTTACGAACATTTACTCTGAATCGATTGAACGTCTCAGCGAGGACGAAACAGTCGAACTTCTCAGCAACCTGCGTTTGTTTGACAGTCCGGAGGAAGCTCAGGCGGCGCGAAAGATCGCCCAATTGCTGGCGGGGTATACGCTCATTGTGGAAATTACAGGGGCGTATTTGGCAAAAAACAAATCCAACGCATATATAACGTATCAGAGTCAGTACGAACAGCTTGTTAAAAATCATGGCGAAACGTTCCAAACGATGGCGGAAGCCATCCAAAAGGCGTCTGATAAAAATGAAGTGATGCTGCACACAGCTGAAACTGTGTCAGTTGTAATGGAATCGACGCTTTCAACGCTCAAAGAGAACGCGCCCAACGCACGCAGAGTCCTGGATTTCATATCTCTGATGTCTCCTGACGCAGTGGCTGTGGGATGGCTTCCTGAATTGTGCGGTCTCAACGAAGACGAAGTAAAACGTGAAATAGTAAGCGAGTTGACCGGTTACAGTCTCTTGATGCAATTGGAAAACGAGCCGAATATAGGACGTATTCATCGTCTGGTCGCGGATGCAGTAAAGAAGGATATTCCAGAAGACATCCAAAGGGAAATCACCGCTAAAATCCGGAAGAAATGTAACGAACTGCTTCATAAAGATATAACTTTCTGGTGTTCAACTGAACATTCGTGGAACATCACGCCGGTTTTAGAATTCTGTTTGGCGATGGCGGATAACTGGACGGTAGAAGATTCCCAATGGGCAATTGATTTCTACCTGACCTGGATGCTTTGTACAGCCGGGGATATGCTCAATTCCCTTGGGAAGATGAATGAGGCAAAAAAGGCTTACCAGCGATTTCTTGAAATATGCAAAGAACGAGCCGACGCATTTCCTTCATACACTACAGCCCAGCGGGATTTGAGCGTTTCGTACGAACGCCTTGGACTTTTAGAGCAAGCCGCCGGAAACGCTGCCGCCGCGAGGGATTGGTACGAGAAGGCTATGGAAATCTATGAAAAGCTAGCCAAGGCTATGCCAGAGAACGTTGACGCCCAAAGAGCGCCGTCAGTGATATACAACAAGCTTGGCGATTTGGAGAAAGCCGCCGGAAACGCTGCCGCCGCGAGGGTGTGGTACGAGAAGGGGCTGGAAATTGCTAAGCAGTTGGCTCAGAAGGCGCCGGAGAACGTTCAGTACCAGCAGGATTAGAGTATTTCGTACGAGCGTGTTGGCGATTTGGAGCAAGCCGCCGGAAACGCTGCCGCCGCGAGGGA
>JAZUMX010000675.1:0-3186 GCA_045603865.1 Thermoguttaceae bacterium | reverse complement strand
GCTGGCGCGCGCGGCCCGTCCGCCAGCGCGAAGGCGTTCGCAGACGTCAGCAGACATCCCGCGCTCAAAATCGCAGCGCTTGATAAAAATTCTCGGCGAGTTGCCATGGTTTGTTACTCCTTTCGAAATAAGAATAGTTAGCTTTTAGCTTCTAGCTACTAGCCTCTAGCTTTGTAATTTTGGATTCCAGCGTAAATGCTGAGTACCCGGAAATTCCAAGCTAATAGCTAGAAGCTAGTAACTTCTTAGCTTAATATATCCCAACTCGCCAGGCGTTTCAACCCCCCGGGTGTAAAAAAACAGATTTTTGAACGATTATTCGTCTTTTGGTTGACAGGGAGAAAACAGCCACATGACAGAGCGTAAGAATTTCGTAAATCCTGAACCGGATTGCTCCTCCTCGTCCGGCAGAACCAGGATTTCTCGAATCGTCGCAACTCCAAACGTTTTAACAACAGATTCAATAGGAGCGTCCGAATTGCTGTCCGTTAGCTGGAACTTCAGTTCATAATTGTCGCAAAACGGCATGACGCCCCCGGCGGAGAAATCCGTTTTTTCCTCGGCGACGACAGCGCCGTTTGAATCGAAGAACTCCATCGCCAGCGGAAACTCGACGAAATAATCCGGGTCGTCTTTATTCTCAGACAATTCAGCAATATAGAATTCTCGAAGTTGAGAAAACGACGCCAACTCGACGGCGCTGTCGCTGCTTTCCATACGGAGCGTCAATCGGCTGAAATTGATTGTTCGGCTTATAGATTCCAACAAATCACAAATAAAGAACGCTTTTTGGCGTTCGTCTAATTTCTCGAACGATTCAGACCACGTATTGATTATTATAGAAAAAACAGCGCCAGGGTTACTGGATTTCTTGCGATATTTAACAATCGAAATAATATCGCGATACATGTCGCTGTTCGTCAGGTTTACTTGGCTCTCGTCGGTCATTGTTAACGCTGAAATCGGGGATTCAGTCAAATAAAGTTATTGAGGAATTATAGCGCTAATTTTGAATCTGTACAAGCCCCGCCATCTACCAAAGACGAAGCCAGTAACCTTCTCGGATCGCGAGCAAAGCTCGCCGAAGAATTATTTAGCCACAAAGAACGCAAAGGGCGTAAAGAAACAATCGACGGACGCTTTGCGGCGGAAGCCTCCGAAAATCCTCTTTCGCAGTTCACAACCACCGACCTGCTGGATCGTGGCTGTCTCAGCCGCCGAAGAAATATTAAACCACAAAGAACACAAATAAATAAGGACGCGAAGCTTTTGACAAGAAAAAATGCGTGCACCCGAGATATTCTATATTCTCTTGACAACGCCAATTTCTCTTATATAATAATATATGGAAATGAAATAACAGCTTCCTGTTTCAAACAGCTAAACCCAGAGGAAACATTTATATGTCAAATATGCCATCTCTCCCTGACGCCAACCGCTCTCATTTGCTTGAGTTGATCGCTTTGGAAAATCTCGGTAAAAGCTTTCGTAACGTTTTCATTCTCATTGCGATTACTTTCGCGATTGCAATTGTCGCTCCTGTCTTAAATTGTATATGCAAAATTTTTACTCAAAAAGCTCTGACAGAAACATCGACAGTCTTCTTTCTCATTTGTTGGTTTGGCGGAATAATCTTCTGTGCGTTCGCTGGAATTGTTCTGATTCTTTTTTTGATTAACATCTGGAACACGCCAGCGTCTATCGTTCGCGGAGGGGGAATTGGCAAAGTTTTTGTCGGGCTGCTTATTATGTGCCTTGGCGTGGATTTTTGTATTGACGCCGTTCCAATTGAATACATTGCAATTCACAATTTTATCAGCGCCGTTCTCATTATCGCTACGGTTATTGTTTATCTGATATATATGAAACGTCTCGCTGGCGCTGTTGGGTCTTCTCGCGTCAATAGCTGTATGAATTGTTTATTATGCGGTCTGATTCTATGTATTCCTCTGTCTGTCGCAAATACGATGACAGAGAATCTGACAATTCTAACAATCGAGTATGTCCTGGCAATTATTTTCGGACTTGTTTCTTTCTTCTCCTTCCTGCTTTCATTTTATTTTATGTCGGCTGCCATTTCGGCTTTCATCAAAAAACTAAGACAGCAAAACGACAATTGTCAACCAGTAAATCAACAGTAGTATTAGGGCGTTTTGTGCATTTGGAAATCGAGACCGTAAATTTTTTTGAATTATATTGACTTTTATTTTTAATCGGATACAATATTAAATATACAACGTTTCTTTACCATTCATGAGGAGATTACAAATGAAAAACGTTACAACTTCGCTGGCGCTGGTTTTGGCAGTGGTTCTTGTTAGCTGGAGCGCAAGCGCAGCGTTCGCTCAAGCGACCGTTGACATTCCGGTAGCCCCAGGCAACTTTGATGAAACAGTTCCATGGGATTTGCCGGAGATTGACGAGTCCATGTCCGTTAAGGATTGCGTTTCCGGAGCGGAAAAGGGAGAAGCAGACGCTCAAATCGAGTTGGCGCTCCGATATTACGAAGGCAAGGGAGTTGAGAAGAATAAAGAAAAGGCTATGGAGCTAGCGAAGAAGAGCGCAGACCAGGAGAACGGGAAAGCGTTGTATTTTCTCGCGTACATGGAAAATGGATCCAAAAATACGGCTCAAGCGCTTGGTCATTTGAAAATGTCAGCAGATAAAGGTTACGTTTTAGCGCAGCGTGAAATGGGCATTATTATGTATTCCATTGGCAATTACGAACAAGCGTATCAATGGCATCTCAAAGCGGCTAAACAGGGCAATATCATGTCAAGCTATGAATGCGGCGCATTCTTACTGGCTGGTCAGGGCGTCAAGCAGGATTTGAAAGAAGCCGTCAGCTGGCTGCGTAAAGCGGCTGAGGCAGGATTCATGCCCGCTCAATTTGAACTTGGCGTCTGCTACGCTCAGGGTGAAGGCGTTGAGCAAAGCTATGAAGAAAGCTTCAAATGGATCTCAAAATCTGCAGAGAAGAACCATCCCAGAAGTTTGCTGATTTTGGGAATGTATTACATCAAAGGAATGGGCGTCAATCAAGACGTCGAAAAGGGATACAAATGCATCGTCAAAGCGGCTAATCTCGGTTCAAAGGAAGCCCAAGCGATTTTGTGGCAGATTCATAGCCAGCTTGACGACGAAGACGATGGGTAAATAAAACTTTGACGCGTTAATATTAAATAT
>JAZUMX010000674.1:0-2547 GCA_045603865.1 Thermoguttaceae bacterium | reverse complement strand
TTCGTCAAGTATTCTGCTATGTTTGTGGGTCATAGCCCCTTGCAAATAATCGCTCTATACGTTATAATATGGTATAAGACAATTATTTTAAAATAAAATTTATTGTATTTCCGATATGAATACTTCCAGAACCCAATTTTTCCGAGCGCCGCTGGCTTCATCCGGAGCCGTTCGACAGCCCGTATTTAATCCGTCGCTGTTGGCGGCAGACTTCGCCTGTCTGAAACGCGAGATACGCGCTTTGGAGCAGGCTGGGGCGGAAGTTTTGCATTTGGATATTATGGACGGTCATTTCGCGCCGAACCTGAGTTTTGGCGTCCCGGTGGTAGAGGCTGTCAGAAAAACAACTGATTTGCCTCTGGACGTGCATTTGATGCTGTCCAACCCGGAAGACTTTCTGGTTCCGTTTCGCAAAGCGGGAGCGGACTGTCTGACCATCCATATAGAAGCCGTTCCAGACCCGACCCGACTTTTGGATCAAATCCACAAGCTGGGCGCAGGAGCAGGGTTAGCCGTCAACCCACCAACAGACATTGTTGTTCTGGAACCCTATTTAGAGCTGTGCGACCTTGTACTTACAATGTCGGTCATGCCCGGTTTTGGCGGTCAGAAATTCAATCCCGTCGCGCTGGACAAGCTGTCCTGGCTCAGGAAAAACGCTCCTGACCGGGTTTGGCGGTCCGTAGACGGCGGAGTAAACGAAAGCACGATTCGTTCCTGCGTTGAAGCCGGCGCGAATTTACTGGTCATGGGAACCGCTATTTTGGGTCATCCAGACTACCGCGATCGTTTTGAATTTCTGCGGGACAAGATTGCCTCACGACAATGATTACTATCGTTTTAATTCATCCTGGATGTACGTCGTTCGATATTGAACAGCGGATTCAGGGAAATTTAAGCGTCCCACTCAATCGAATGGGAAAAGACCAAATTGCCTCCCTGGCAAACGAACTCAAGGCGAAACGGCCGGAAGTGATTTACTCTCCGGAAATGCAGCCGGATTGGGAATGCGCTCAGACACTGGGTTCCGCTTTGGAAACCCCGGTGGTCGCCGTTTCCTGTTTGCAAAACGTCAACATGGGGCTTTGGCAAGGCATGGAGGTTGAAGAACTTCACAAGTATCAGCCGACTGTTTATAAAGAGGGGAAAGAATCCCCGTGGAACCTTCGCGCCCCAGACGGAGAAACGCTTCAAGACGCGAAAAAGCGCGTTGTCAGCGCCCTGAAAAAGATTTCCAAAAAATGGGACGAAGACTACTGCGCCGCTATCGTCGCCTCCGAGCCGGGCGCGGGACTGATTCGTTTCGTTTTGAAAAACGGAGATTGTTCCAATCCTGACCTTTGGAATTTAACCCGATCTCAAGGGACTTTCGAGTTGATTGAGATTTCAAAAGAAGACCTCAGCAAGTTATAAGGGGGCTTCCGGGTAACAGTTTTTTAGTGCATAGTGCATAGTGCGTAGTGCATAGGGAGAAATGCGCTTGCGACTAACCACTAAACACTAAACACTAATCACTAATCACTCATTATGGACGAAAATTCAACTTGGCAAAATTCGGCAAAACACCCTAAACGCGGAGTTCCGGAAGGGCTTTGGGTCAGATGTCCCGGCTGTCAGGCGGTTATTTTCCGCAAAGAAGCCGACCGGCGTCTGGGCGTTTGCCCGGAATGCGAATACCATTGGTACGTTTCCGCTCGCGAACGAATCCGTCAGCTTATCGACGAGGGGACGTTTGAAGAATGGGACGCCCAGCTGCGTCCAACAGACCCGTTGGAGTTTGTTGACCCCAAATCCGCGTACAGCGACCGAATCGTCAAAGAGCAGGCAAAAACCTCTCTCAACGACGCCATCGTCAGCGGGACAGGCATGATTCGCGCCCGCCGCGTCGCGATTGCTGTAACCGATTCCGCCTTTATGATGGGATCGATGGGTTCCGTTGTCGGCGAACGCCTTACCAGAACCATCGAACAGGCGATTGACAACTCGCTTCCGCTGATTATCGTCAGTGCGTCCGGCGGCGGCGCCAGAATGCAGGAAGGGATTCTGTCGTTGATGCAAATGGCAAAGGTTTCCGCCGCGTTGGCGAGACTGGACAAAGCCGGCGGACTGTACATTTCCGTACTGACCAACCCGACCATGGGCGGAGTCGCCGCCAGTTTCGCGTCGCTGGGAGACTTGATTTTCGCCGAACCGAAAGCCCTTATCGGCTTTGCCGGCCCGAGAACAATCAAAGCAACCGTTCGTCTGGAACTCCCGCCCGGATTCCAAACCAGCGAATTTTTACTTGAACACGGTTATATAGACCGCATCGTCAAACGCGCCGACTTAAAGAGCGAACTCGCTCGCGCAATCGACTACTGCGGCAAATAATTAGCAATTAGTAATTAGCAATTAGCAATTGACGCAAGTGTCTTGTCCTGGTATCGGTTGACAGAAAGGTCAAAGATGGTAAAACGATATACAGACGCATTTCGTCAGACCGTGGTGTCAGAAATCGTTTCAGGCAAGTGGAAATCGGTTTGGGAGGCATCTCGAGCCTACCGGATA
>JAZUMX010000673.1:0-1874 GCA_045603865.1 Thermoguttaceae bacterium | reverse complement strand
CCGGAACCGCCGACAATGGCGGATTTGCCTCAGCCGTGGGTGGATCGCCTGTACGCCAAAGACGGCACGTACGCCCTTCAGATTTACGGCTCCGGAGACATCTGGGATATGGACAACCTGACGGAATTCGTCAAACAGGTCAGAGCCGTCGACCCGGAAGCGACCGGCAACCCGCTCCAGACCTACGAATGTTCGCTCCAGATGCAGCGGTCGTACATTTCCGCCGCCTGGTACGCTCTGGCAGGAATCATGTTCGTTCTGTTCCTGGACTTCAGAAGCCTTCGTCACACCATTTTGGCTATGCTGCCGCTGCTGATGGGGATTCTGTTCCTGTTTGGAATCATGGGATTTTTACAGATCCCGCTCAACTCCGCCAACATGATTATTCTGCCGCTGATTTTGGGCATCGGCATTGACGACGGCGTTCACATCGTCCACGATTACCGCCGCCGCGACAAGACCAAACCGTTCAGAATAAGCTCGTCAACCGCAGGCGCGCTGACGATGACGTCCATGACGTCCATTTTGGGCTTTTGTTCCCTGATGACGGCGGAACATCGAGGCTTGCAAAGCCTGGGTCTGGTTTTGACGATGGGCGTAGCCTGCTGTATGTTTACCTCGCTGTCGATACTTCCCGCTCTGCTGACGAGAATGTCCAAATGGGTTCTGTATCGGGAAGCGCGCCGAGCCGCCAAACGAGCAAAGCGTTCCGGCGTACCGTCAGAACCTGTTACAACCGAACCGAACAACCCGCAAAACGGCGAAAATATTATTCCCATCTCGGAAGACAAACCGATTCCGCTGTGGAAACTGGAAGCGTTTTTGAAGAGCGGGTGAGGCTTGGGCAAACCTCACGCGGAGACGCGGATGTGCGGAGGATGTTCGTGAAGTTTTAAAAAACAGACGCTTTAGCGTTCCGCTAGAACCGCGTAGCGGTTCAATGTTTCTAGCCGTGGGTGAAACCCACGGAACAAAGAACACACAAAAAAAAATATCGTCAAATAACCTTTTCCTTCTGTCCTCCGAAGGAGGGCGGGAGGAAAAGGAACTGAAACGATTAGGCGAGCCGGGGTGCGTAAGCCCCCGGAAAACGGCGGTTTGCCGCCGCTTTATGAAAGCCGCTAGCTATTAGCTGTTAGCTATTAGCTTTGAACAACAAGCTAGCAGCTAGAAGCTAGTAGCTAAAAGCTATAACTATATCATGGAAGAAATCATCAAACTACTCGAAACGGACAAACGATACAAGCTGGCGGCTTACGAGTTCATTCTCGCGGCGGTCAAGTTTGCTCACGATATTTTGGAACTGGGCGACCCGATTTCTCAAGTCAACCAAACGGACGGCGACAACGTCTGCGTGGACGACGACGAACCGCCGGGAGACGTCGACCGGGACATTTCCGCAGCCGACATCTGCAAGGCGGCGAAAATCTACGCTGTCGAGCAGTTCGGTCTGCTGGCAAAACCGACGCTCAATAACTGGGGGATTCATTCCACCGCCGACATCGGACAGATTATTTTCAATCTCGTCAAATGCGGCGCGTTGTTACAGTCCAAACGCGACAACATCAACGACTTCGACAACGTCTTCAATTTCGACGACGCCTTTGAAAAGCAGTTCTCTTTCGACGATAGCGCTTTTTAGGGAGTGGGGGTGCGTAAGCCCCCGGAAAACCTCACGCGGAGACGCGGAGGGGCGGAGGATGTTCGCGAAGTTTTAAAAACTATGCGTTCTTTGCGTTCTTTGCGGCTTAAAAAACTTTAGTAAGGAAAGAACAAGCAACCAACGGGAGCGGTTTTTGGCTCTCGCGCGGGTGCGAAGCCGCACGGGCAAAAGGACAAGGTTTTGCTTCCGAAAAAGCTGATTTTGGCGCTAT
>JAZUMX010000672.1:0-1556 GCA_045603865.1 Thermoguttaceae bacterium | reverse complement strand
TTCCAACGACTTCTCCAGCCCAATTCGTTCAAAGTCCTGACGCTGCTGCGCTGTGCAGGAAATCGAAAGCCCGCGGTCGTGACACAACGCCCGGGAAATCTGGTTGGTCAGACGTTCGTTGATACTGTCGATAAGCTGACCGATAAGATACTCGACGTTGCCAAAATGCAGCTTTTCTTTTCGTCGGTATCCCGGAAAGAGAACGTCTTTCAAATCTTCCAGCGTCTCAACAATAACGCGGTAATTAGGCAGCGCGCAGTACCCGAGATGATGAATTGAGTCCTCTTGACGATACGTGTCAATCATCGCGTTGGTCAGCTGCGCCAGCGTTTCTTTGGGGTCGTATTCAAATAAAGAAAGATCCATTATTTTAGAACAAAGGGGGGGAATAATTGTTACAACAGGGAAGTCAAATCGTCAAACAGCGGGGCTACTTGAACGACGCGCTTTGCAGCTGCCAGCCGGCGTACGGGACGTCGATGAGCTTCATTCGGGAGACGGTTATAACCATCGGACGCGTTTTCCGACCGTCCATCTCGTCCCACGAAATCTCGTACTGGAGCGATACGATTTCCGAAAACGGCGTTTCGTCGAATTCCGCCTGTAAATATTTGTATGACGGATGAAGATCGTGGTCGGTGAGAATCTTCATGTGGTCTGTCTTCATATAGGAGTCGAAATTCTCCCGGTTTTTGCCGCCGGGAGCATACTGAGCTTCCAGCCCGCGGCCGGGCAAATGCCGATTGAGCGGGTGAGAGAACAGTTCGTACGCTTCCAGAGGTTTGTCGGAGAAGAGTTTGCCGAACCACAAGTCTGCAAACGACATCGCTTCCTGCCGGAGATAATATCGATAAACCGCCCAGTCTGTAAAGGCGGTTAAGCCGCAGAAAATCGCAATCGCCATTGCCCAGCGCAAAGCGCGGCGCCCGAGCAGTTCGTCCGGCTGACGAATAAACGCCATCGCCGCCCAAACGCCAACGCAGACCGGCAGAACCGGAATCACCCACATCAGGGGATGGAAAAACGCCAGCGGGCTAAGCCCCGCCAAGACGCACGCGACTATCGCCGACGGACATACTTTTTTGTAGTCCGCGGTTTCGTCCGTACCCCCGGACGTTTCCCAACGTCGGTTGAAATACGATGGCGTCTGTTCCGGCTGCGACATTATCGATCTCCTCTATAGCGGGAATGAACAGTTTACAAGTGACTAATCCTTCAGTTTGACGACGGCTTCGACTTCGACCATGGAATCGAGCGGAAGGGCGTTTGTTCCCAAAGCGGAACGCGCCGCCTGCCCTGCTCCGTCGCCGAAAATCGCCATGAACAGTTCGCTGGCGCCGTTGAGAACGTTTGCCTGCGAATGGAACGAGTCCGTACACTGAACGAATCCGACGATCTTAACGACGCTTTCGACCTTGTCGAGAGATCCCAGCGCGTTGTTGAGCGTAGAGAGAATGTTCATCGCCGCCCATTTCGCTGCATTGTACCCGGCTTTGATGTCGTCTTCCAAATCGCCTTCTCCCAGTCGACCGGTAATGAGCTTGCCGTCTTCTACC
>JAZUMX010000671.1:0-1899 GCA_045603865.1 Thermoguttaceae bacterium | reverse complement strand
TCGACCGCAGGCGTCCTCGCCTGCATCGCCGTAAGGCGATAAACCTCACGCGGAGCCGCGGAGGAGCGGAGGATGTACGCGATGTTTTAAAAACACGAATGGCGCAATCTGGAAGGATTCTGGGAGAACGCTGGGAGAATTCTGGGAAATCCAAATTCTTCCCAGCAGTTCCCAGAAAATTCCCAGCAGCTCCCAGAAAATTCCCAGCTTTTTTCTTTTGCGGCAGGGGACTGCCGCGATCCGGCTCCCCGATGTGCATTTTCCACTACTTTCCCCTTCCTTGACGAAAATTTGATTCTATATATAATAATGACTTAAATTTGGCAAGAGTATATAACCGCTTGCCGCTAACCACTAACCTTCCCCATTTTTAGCCACAAATTATGAAAACCAGCGAATTACGTGAAAAGTACCTCTCGTTCTTCGAATCGAAAGGCTGCGTCCGACGTCCCAGCGACGTCCTTGTTCCCCGATGGGATCCGTCTGTTTTGTTTACTCCCGCAGGCATGAACCAGTTTAAGGATCATTTCCTCGGCAAAGTCAAGCTGGACTTCACTCGGGCAACGACGTGCCAGAAATGCCTTCGCACCGGCGACATCGACAACGTCGGGCGGACAGCGTACCATCACACCTTCTTTGAAATGCTGGGCAACTTCAGTTTTGGAGATTACTTCAAGCGAGAAGCCATCAACTGGGCGTGGGAGTTCCTGACCGATAAAAAATGGCTTGGACTGCCCAAAGAGACGCTGACCGTTACCGTCTACAAAGACGACGACGAAGCGTACAACATCTGGAATAACGAAATCGGTCTGGATCAGTCCTGCATTTCCCGTCTGGAAGAAGACGAAAACTTCTGGCCGGCGTCCTGCCCGTCGGAAGGTCCGGACGGCGTCTGCGGTCCGTGCTCGGAAATTTACTATCACACTCCCATCGGAGAAGTTGAAATCTGGAACCTCGTCTTTACGCAGTTCAACCGTAAAGGGAATCCGCCAAACAACCTCTTCCCGCTGCCCAGCAAGAACATCGACACCGGCATGGGGTTGGAACGCGCCGCGTCCGCCTTGCAGGGCGTAACGACCAACTACCACATCGATATTTTGCTGCCGATCGTTTACGCGTCCGCAGACGTTGTCGGCGTCAAATACAACTACGACGATCCGAAAGACGAAAACGGCCGCCGTCTGCGCCGCATTACAGACCACATTCGCGCCTGTACGTTCGCCATTCACGAAAACGTTTACCCCGGTCCCAACAAGGAAGAGTACGTTATTAAACGTCTGCTTCGCCGCGCGTCTCTGGACGGGCATCAGATGGGCGTCAAGGAACCGTTCCTGTACAAAATCGTTCCCGCCGTGGTCGAAATGATGAAAGACCAGTATCCCGAACTGGAAGAAACGGTCGAACGCGTTCAGGAAGTCATTAAGACTGAAGAAGCCAACTTCTTAACGACCATCGACGGCGGCGTAAACCACATCGACAAGGTCTTTGACCAGTTGGAATCGACAAATACAAAAGTCATTCCCGGCAACGAAGCGGCTGAACTGTACACAACCTACGGCGTTCCGCCAGAGATGTTTGCCGCCATGGGCGCTGACAAGGGCTACGATTTCGACTGGGACGGATACAAAGCCGCCATGGAAGAACACGCCAAGCAGTCCGGCGCCGGCAACAGAAAAGAGCTGTTCAAGTCCGGCCCGCTGGACGACCTGAAAAAGCAGCTGCGTCAAACCCCGTTTGTCGGATACGAAAAGCTCGAAGCCCCGGCTATCGTCATGGGAATTCTGGCTGACGGCGAGCTGGTTGAAGAGCTGTCAGACACAACCGTTTTGAACGTCGCAGTCGTCCTCAACTCCACGCCGTTCTATGCGGAAAAAGGCGGTCAGATGCCGGATACCGGAA
>JAZUMX010000670.1:0-1826 GCA_045603865.1 Thermoguttaceae bacterium | reverse complement strand
GTGTACGTTTTGGACAGAGCCGCAAGCGTTTCCAGATTGACCTTGACGCCGGTGTATTCCATGTCGGCAAGGACGCGTTCGAGCGGGAATTCCAGTTCCTGAGCTAACTTCAACTGATTAACGTTTTCCAGTTCCGGCAGCAGGAACCGATAGGCGATAATCGGCAAAACCGCCTGTTCGACAGCGTACGGCGCGACGGTTTCCACCGACAGCTCGTTGAGGGCAAGAATCCGTCTGGATTTCGCCTCGCGAACGACGAGCTTTTCGCTCAGGTCAATCGGGACGTACTCGAACCATCGCTGCGCCAGCGACGTCAGCGCATGTGACAGCTCGCCCGGCGCGGCGAGGGCGTCGGCAATCATGACGTCAAACGTCGTTCCCTGCAGTTGGACGCCCTGATTCCGCAGCAGCGTCCGAATCCGTTTAATATCGTGTCCGACAAAGAGTTTGTCCGCGCTTTCCAGAATCGGCTGGAGTCGCTTGAGGGCAGCGTCCATGTCCAAAACCGCAGCGTTCTGTTCCAAAAGCTGAGTTTGCGCCGCGTTGAAGGGCAGATAATACCCGACGTTTTCGGTCGTCGCCAGCGCCAGCCCAATAAGCGTCTGTTCTCTGGCGGGAACGTCTGAATTGACGCCCGGCGCGTCGCCGAACGCCGCCAGAGCAATCATCGGGGCTTTGGAAAGCTGGTCTGCCAGGGCGTCCAACGCGGCGGGAGAATCAATTAGCTGCGTCTGAATCTGAACCGTCTGTTCCGACGGAACGAGTTGTGACAAGTCGGCGAAATCCGCCTGGGCGTCGTCGTATTCGTCCGCGTTGGGGTCGGGCGCGACGGACTCGTAATATTCCATGTCGCGATACAATTCGCAGACCTTCGCAGCCTTGCCGATCAGAGAGCGGAACCCCCATTTTTTCATCAACGCGATAATTTCCGACTCTTTCGGGCCGCGGCATTGCGCTGCTGTCCACGGGATGTTAATCGGGACGTTGGTATGCAGCGTTACAAGCTCCTTGCTCAGCAGGGCGTTGTCGACGTTTTCTTCAACGTTTTTTCGAGTTCCTTTCGCCTTGATCTGGTCGGTATGCTTGAGCATTTCTTCCAGCGTCCCGAACTGCTGCAGCAGAGCGGTCGCCGTTTTCGGCCCGATTTTGGGAATGCCCGGCACGTTGTCGGACGCGTCGCCGACCATCGCCTGAAAGTCAATCGCCTGCTGAGGCGTAACGCCCCAGTCGGTCATCAAATCCGATTCCGTATAGAACTTGTTTTTCCTGATGAGATAAATCTGAACCTTGTCGGAGAGCAGCTGACGGCTGTCTTTGTCGGCTGTTACAAGGACGCACTGACCGCCCGCCAGTTCGACCGTTTGAGCGACCGTCGCGAGAATGTCGTCCGCCTCGTACCCCTCAAACTGCAAGCCGGGAATGGCGCAGGCGTCGAGCAGCTCGTGAGACTTGGCAATCTGCGACTGCAAGTCTACCGGCATTTCCTTGCGGTTTGCCTTGTACTGATCGTACCGCTTGTGACGCACCGTCGGAGCCGGCAGGTCGAACGCCGCCAAAAGATAGTCCGGTCTGTGCGTTTCCATCAACGCCAGCAAATCCCGCGTCATGCCGTAGACGGCGTTAATCGCCTGACCGTCCGGCGTCGTCATTTCCGGAATCGCATGAAAGACCTGATACAGAATCGCGTGAGAATCCAAAACCCAGACGGCCTTGCCGGTCAGGGCGGGGATTGGTTCGGCGGGGTAGGATGAGTTGGCGAGCCGGGGCGTGTCAGCCCCCGGAAGGCGACGGTTATCCGTCGCCTCAGAGTTGCGAGTTGCGAGTTG
>JAZUMX010000669.1:0-1754 GCA_045603865.1 Thermoguttaceae bacterium | reverse complement strand
CCCAACATGACGAACCAATTGCTGCAAGTTATAATTGCGTTTTCCTACTATGTATCATACCAGACGCGAACGTTTTTGTCAACACGACAGGAGGCTGTTTTGCCGATATAATTCAACATTTAATCAAAAAAGGGAATTGGTTTTGTCAACCAATTCCCCCGCATAATTATATGCTGTTCATCGAAGCTGATTTAGCTTCAAAGGTTTACTTAATTAGCCGGAACGACCATCGGCGTATTTTCCTGGAATACCGCAGTCTTCGTTGTGCCGTCCTTGTACTTGAAGGTAACCTTGAGCGTCTTGACGACGTTGACAATCGGGTCGCCAGCGAGGTTGTTGTACATGCCCAGCTGAGTAATGCGTTTGCCCTGGAATGCCTTCTTAACCTGTTCGGTAACGTCAACGAACTTGTCGTTGGCTCCGTAGACGGCAGAGACGATTTCCGCGTCGCACGGTTCGTTGTTGAACAGTTTCAGCGGGACGCCGGCAACCTTTTCGGAGTCGCCTTCCTGGTTGATGTCGAAGCGGTTAATAACCGGGGCGGTGGCAATACGCGGACGTACAGGCGGAATGTTGTTGACGCTGTAATGATCCGGGTCGTACATCTGACGAATTTCTTCGTCTCCCAGATACGGGCCGTTACAGTCTACCCAGGCGATGAGTCGTTCGCGATCTACGCCTTCAACCTTAACGCCGTGGTGTTCTCCAGAGCACGCATTGTGAATCAGGAGGCTGACCGGGCTGAACGCTGAGTACGGCGGCAGAGTCGCGAGGTTAGCCGGGTCGGTCGTGCCGTAGCCTTCTACGATAAACAGACCAGCGATGTTGGCGGGAACGTTGTGTTCGTCTCGCTTTTTCGGACCGCCCCACGGGCAGGCGCCGGTAACCATTGTGTAATACGGTTCGCAGAACGGGCTGGTATCGTTTGGACGAGACATGACGTTGCCCCACCAGCCGTGAGTCGACGGACGGCAAACCATGTTGAGCTTTTTGTACGCGTCGTTTTCCGGGTCTTGATGGCATTTGCCGCAGTATTTGTCCAGAACGGGCTGAACGAATCGCATGTAGGAAATGGATTCTTCAGTTCCCCAGCTGGGCGGCGTGAGTTTCTGCGGGCCTTTCTTCATAGCCATGTTCATGTTTTTGGCTTGCGGGTTGCTCTTTGTATTGAGCTTGGATTCGTGGCAGCCAAAGCATCCGCGGGTTTCGCCCGGCATGACGTTGGTGAACGTACGCATAACGTGAATCGCCATGCCGTTTTCGTCTAACATTTCAAAGTAGACGGACTTGCCGGCGGGCAGTTCGAAGTAAATACTTCCATCCGGTTCAATCGGAACGGTTCCGAGGATTCGTTTGACGCCTTCAGCCTGGAAGACGGAAACGGCGGGACCGTCGTGCTGAACGGTTTTAACCCAGGTCGTGTAGTTTTTCGGGTCCATCTGGACAACGCGAATCGCCTTGCCTTTTTCTCTCAGGATTTCCGGAGCGTTGTCAAAGACGTTGTTGGAGTACAGATATCCCGGTTTGGGCTGTTCGCCAGAACCGATTTTCGGCCAGTCGACTTTGTCTGGAACGACAGTCGGAACCGGACGCGGTTTGAGCGGCATGGCGTACCAGGCGTTGGCGTTTTCGGACTTGTGAATCAGTTCCTTGTTTCCGTAGACGTCCTGCAGATAAACCATGAAGAACCAGCCGTTGTGCGGGCCGTTGTAAAGGTGTCCGCCGTAACGAGCGGAAACGAGCATGTATTCTTC
>JAZUMX010000668.1:0-6040 GCA_045603865.1 Thermoguttaceae bacterium | reverse complement strand
GAGCCGGGGTGCGTAAGCCCCCGGAATAATAACAAAGTGAACGCAGTTACACTTTGTGTCAATCGTCATTCCATTCGCCCATATCTATAAGAGCGTCAATAGCGTCTTCATCTCCTTGCTCCGCCGCTTTGCGGAACCATTTTATCGCTTCCTCCTTGTTTTCAGCAACCCCTTCGCCATTATTATAGGAAGCGCCCAGATTGAATTGTGCCGGTGCATAACCTTGTTCTGCCGCAAGACGGAACCATTTTACCGCTTCGCTCAAATCTTGTTCAACGCCTACGCCTTCATTATAGCAATTGTCCAGATTGTATTGCGCTTGTGCATCTCCTTGGTCAGCCGCATTGCGAAACCATTTTACCATTTCATTCATATCTTTTTCAACGCCATTACCGTTGAAATAGGCCATACCCAAATTGAATTGCGCCTCGGCGTATCCTTGTTCCGCAGCTTTACGAATCCATTTAACAGCTTCATTCAAATCTTTGTCGACGCCTTCGCCGTTACCATAACATGCGCCCAGAAAATTTTGAGCCTTTGCGTACCCTTGCTCCGCCGCCTTGCGGAACCATTTTACAGCTTCGATCATATCTTTGTCAATGCCTTCGCCTTCAAAATAGCAAATGCCCAGATTGTATTGAGCTTCAACAACTTCTTGTTCTGCCGCTTTGCGAAACCATTTCACAGCTTCTGTCATATCTTTGTCAACGCTGTCGTCTTGAGAATAGAAGATGCCTAAGTTATATTGAGCGTCTGCGTCTCCTTGTTCAGCTGCTTGGCGCCATTCATTTATCGTTTCAGCGTCTGGAACGTCCTCGTTTGCCGTTTCTGTTTTTTGAATTGTCTCGTCTTTCTTTTCAGCGTTTGGAGAACATGACGTAAAAACGACAACTGATAACAACGCTATCGTTAGAACGCAGATTATAGACGTTAATGTCATTTTCATTGGAACTCCTAAGATATTGGGGTATGGGAAAGATTTTTCTATGTCTATTGAAAAGTATAATAGAATTCCTGCACAATGCAAGCGGGGTGAAAATATTTTCACGAATTGAAAGACCGGTTTACTACTTTTACGGACTTCGTCCGCGACCCGGAACGTTTTTTGACTGCGTCTGTTGGAGAACAGCGGAGCTTATTTTCTGAAGCGGACAGTATGTCCGCGAACCAGTGGGTCGACGAGGCATTCCACGTTCTCAAGATTTTTGGAGGCTTCCGCCGCAAGCGTTACGCCAATTGATTCTTTGCGTCCTTTGCGGCTTAAAAATTCTTCGGCGGATTTTATCCGCGATCCAGAAAGGGTTTCGGCTGCGTCGTTTGGTATATACACTTCAAACAAAGCGTAACTACGCTCGTTTCACTCGCTCCGTTACCGCCTTTCATTCTTTGCGTTCTTTGCGGCTTAAAATTTTGTCGCGGATAATATCCGCGTCCCGGAAGCGTCTTTGTTTCTTGTTTAAAATTTGTTTAGTTTGCGTATCTTGAATAACCGTTTCTGTTTGACGTTATTATCGGAACAGAATGCGGGGATTCTTCTACGAATTTTGAACTCCGTCCTCGCCTATTGTTAAAATATCTGGTATAATAATATATTAGTTGAGAGTAGCGGGTTGCGAGATACATGTTAAATCGCATGACCTGCTCACAACGCTCCGACTTCCGCTTTTGTCGTCCGGCGAAAGCGGGCACGACACTCTACGCAATTATTTTAAGGATGCCCCCTATGAAACGGATAATCACAACGATTTTGGCGCTTGGTTTGGTTTGCAGTTTGAACTGTTCGGTTCAGGCGCAGCAACAGCTTTCTGCTGGCGCGTCGGCGGCTCAGGCGGCAGCGATTGAGTCGCTTCAGGCTCTCGAACCGCGGAACATGGACGAGTTCATGGAAAACGCGCTGCTATTCAGCAAACTGTGGCGCAACGATTTGGCGCAGAAGAATTTCGCCAAGGTTCTGGAATTCAACCCGAAGGAAGAAGACCTGATTCGTCTGCATGAAATGGCAACGCGAATTCTGCCCAATTACATGGACGAACTGGAAGACTCGCCTGACCTTCAGCCGTCGGGAAGCGTTTTGGCGGAAAAGATTCGAGAGGCGTTGAACAATCGCTATCACAGCGAAGAAGCGGTTGCCAACGCGGTTAAGGAATATCTTGTTGCAGAATGGAATTCGGACAAGTCACGAGAATCGTTCTCCGTTCTCAACCGGACTGCGGACGTTGCTGCGGCGTCTTTGCTGGAAGCGATGCACAAAGAGGACGCTTCTAAAGACGTTAAGAAAAAGGCGGCAACGGCTCTGGCGGCTTTGGACGGCTCAGCTCGCGGTCCGTTGATTGCGGCTCTGGACGCGGGAGAGCCCGAGTTCGTTGGTCAGTGCGTTACAATTTTAGGCGCTCGTAAAGATTCAGACGTCTTGCCGTTTATCTATGGGTTTACGGCTGACCAGTGCGCGGACTCCGTTAAAAAGGCGGCTGTGGCGACGTTGAAAAAACGCGGCGCGACCATGTACGACGCCAACGCGGCAGCGAAAATGCTCATTCAGATGTCAAAGCGTTCTCTGGCGGGCGAATCGTTCCCGGAAAACTGCATTGACGATCAGGCGGACGTCTGGAGCTGGAACGACGAAAAGGGCAAGCCGGTTCATACGCTTTACCCGATTCGGCTGGGTCAGCTGCTTCGCGCTGTTCGATTGGCGCGCGGCGCTCATTCCCTCTTGCCGGACAATAAAACCGTTGAAAAAATGTACTGGACGGCAGAGGCGGAATTTCTGGCGGCGTATCCGGACATTGCTCGAGAGATGATGACCAGCGTTTCGCTGGATTCGATTACGGCGGATAAGACGTCGGAGAATATCGTCAAGATTAATTCTCTGCTGGACTTTGCGCTTCAGTTCAAGTATGCGTCGACAGCGGTTAGCGCCTGTCAGGCTCTTGGTCAGCTCAAGTCGGCAGAGGCGTTGGCGTCGCATGGCGACGTGTTCTCTCCGCTGGTTTGCGCTCTCAATTCTCCGTATCCGAAAGTTCGCTGGGCGGCTTGCGAGGCGATTATGTCGATCAACCCGCAGACCCCGTATTTAGGGTCGTCGGAGTTGCCCAAGGCGCTGTCCTGGTTCATGCTCGGCGAGGGCAGAAAGAAGGTTTTGATCGTCGCGCCCAAGTCGGTAGACGCCCTGACTGTCGGCGGATTCCTGCCGGACGGGTTCGAGCCGATTATTGCTACAACCGGCAAACAGGCGCTGGGAATTCTTCAGTACGAACCGGAGATTTACTCAGTCTTTTATTCCATGGACTTGTACTCCGTCCCGCCGTTCGTTTTCCTGGAAAAGATTCGGGAGATTCCGGTCGCGGCAGACGTCCCAGTTGCGATTACCGCCAATTCCAATCGATTTGAAGAAGCGAAAAAAGTCGTGAACGAACGTCCGGTGTGCGTATGAGCGCCGACGCCGACAAACGCCGCAGACATGGACAGAGTCATGGCAATGCTGGACGTGCTCAAGCCGTACCCAATGCCGTCTCCGGAACAGACGATATCGTTTCCCGACAAGGCGGCTAAATTTGGGGCAGTTTTGGCGGAACAGTGTTACGGCGACGCCAATATCGCTCTTGTTACCGACAAGACAGAAGACGCGTCCAAGAAAGGTCCCGCCCGTCATGACGTCGTCCGAAGCGCCGAAAACGACGTCTTGCGAAAGATGTACGATTTAGCGCCGTTGGCGGACGCGGCTCAATATCAACTGGCGCAAAACCTGACGGTGGAAGCGTCGCTGAAACTGTTACAGAATATTCCGACGCTGGACGCTCAGACGCAAATAATCGAATACGCGTCCAATAATATCAATTCGGTTGACAATCGCAAGGCGGCTGTCAAAGCGTTTGAATATTCCGTCAGCCAGTTTGGATTGCTGCTTACCACGCCGCAGCTGACGAAACAGTACGATTTGCTGGAATCGGAACAGAACAAGAGTTCGCAGGAAATTCTCAATTCGCTCCTGGACGTTATTGAAGCGCCGTGGAACAAGGATCATAAACTCCATAAAATGGAAGTCGAGAATTCCGTCAATAAAGACTATGGTGATCAACCGAATTTTAAGGCTTTGTAATGACAGACTCCGATAATCCCAATCGCGCGTTAGCTCAGGCGCTCAACTCATGGCGTCTTGCTGGACTTGACCAGATGTCGCAGTACTCGCCGAGTATGGAGGAGAACCTGGGGCAAGCAGAGCAGGGCGTACAAACCCCGTCGCCCGCGGCGGAAACCGTCTCAGGAGCTGCGGCTCAGGCTCCGCCTGTAACAGAACCCGTTCCCGAAACAACTCCTCCCTCCTCACTCCTAACTCCTAACTCAACAAACGCTGCAAGCTCACTCAACATGACTGACAATAATTTAATAGAATCGTCCGACCCGGTAGAAGCGCTGGCAATGTTACAAAAACGGGTTGCTCAATGTCGTCTTTGCAAGGTGTTGCCGGAAACGCGAACGCAAACGGTTTTTGGGGTTGGCAACCCTCGAGCGCGTCTTTTGTTTTTGGGAGAAGCGCCGGGCGCAGACGAAGACGCTCAGGGGATTCCCTTTGTCGGGCGGTCGGGTCGCCTTCTGACCGACATGATAGAAAAGGGCATGAAGATTTCTCGAGATGAAGTTTACATCTGCAACGTTTTACGGTGCCGTCCTCCGCAGAACCGCAACCCGCTGCCGGAAGAAGCGGCGTTTTGCCGTCCGTTTATGGAAGCGCAGATTAAAATCGTCAACCCGGAGTTTATCTGCTGTCTGGGCGCGGTCGCCGCAAAAAATCTGTTACAAACCGACACGTCAATCGGCAAACTGCGCGGCACGATTCACAACTGGCAGGGATACAAGGTCGTATGCACGTATCACCCGTCGTATCTGCTGAGAAACCCGCCGGCAAAGAAAGACGCCTGGATTGACCTGCAGCTGCTCATGCGCGCCATGGGACTGATGTAGCTTAGATGGGGAATAGGGAGTAGGAAATAGGGAATAGGGGATAGAAAAAACTACTCTCTATTGCCCACTCCCTATTCCCTGCTCCCTATCTAGCGTACTGCTTTTCTAAAAACTCTCTCAACCCTTGACTTTTCCCGTTACGTTCTGTATAATAAGCATTATAAGAAACGTTTGGATTAACAAATTCTTTTCAAAAGAACGCTGAATTATGATAAACGGAAAGAGTTTGACTTTTGCTCTTGTACTGACGCTGATTGCATTTATCCCCCTCAACGCGGCGGAGAATTCTGTGCGGGAAAGAAGCGTTGAAGAAGCCGAGGGTGTATTTAACAAATCTGCCGTAGATCGTATTGAACAGATGTTTCAATCTGGAGATTTCGATTTCAAGACGTACGGATATCGCGGCGTTACAGTTTTGCATTACGCTGTTTTTATGAATGATCTGGAACGAGTTAAACTGCTAATCGAAAAAGGAGCTGACGTCAACGTCAGGGATAATAGCGATATAACGCCGTTAATTGTCGCCGCTGATAACAACAATTTTGAATTAGTAAAATTTTTTGTTGAAAATGGAGCAGAAGTCAACGTCCAAGATGAAGACGGCTTTACAGCGGTATTCTATGCGGCGCTGCACGGTAATTTGGAAATGGTTCAATATCTCATTGAAAAAGGCGCTGACATTACTATTAATAGTAGGAATAGACTGGATTATACCGTTTTACATTGTGCAGCCCATAGTGGAAATCTGAAGTTGGTTCAATGGCTTGTAAATCAAGGAGTTAGCGTATCTGAATCTAATGGCGTATTGCATCGAGCAGTGAAGAGCGGGAATTTGGAGTTGGTTCAATGGCTTGTCGCGCAGGGGGCGGACGTCAACAGTTATTTTTTAAATGATTCTGTTTTGGCGTATGCTGTCGATAGTTGTAACATGGATATTATGCGTTATCTTGTCGAACAGGAGGGGGTAGACGTCAATGAATCCGTTAATAGAAAGATTTACTACCCAGCTCTGGAATGCGCTGTCAAACGCAACAATTTCGATTCCGTGAAATTTCTCGTCGAACATGGAGCGAATATCAAC
>JAZUMX010000667.1:0-3544 GCA_045603865.1 Thermoguttaceae bacterium | reverse complement strand
CGCGCCATGAACCGCGTCTTTGCCGTTCATAACACAGACGACGACGACACTAATATGTAACAGCGCAGCGCCGTTTTTCCATTCGCGCCGCTGCATGTTACGAATTCAGCTTTTTGCTCAGAAGCTATTAACTTGATTACAATCAGATTTATTTTTGCTTGTCCAGGGTTTTAAATAACAGAACCCTTGGATATCCAGGTTTTGGATCCGGCATTACGTTTCCTTTAATTTCATAGCCTTCAGCTATAAAATTCTTGAGACTGTAGACGTTATCCGGATGAGTTATTGCTCCCATATACTTTAGTTGGGGATTTTTAAGAACTTCGTTTTCTAACGCTTGAAGCAGCGTCCTTTGCAGCCCCTGACCTCGATAGCCTTCTTTGACAATAATTATCTTAACGTATACAAATTCTTTGTCTCCATTGACAAGAAATGTCTTAAACATGTTGCGCGGATCCCCAAAGGACATCGCAATAAATGCAGCCAACTCGTCGTTACAGAAAGCGCCGAATATCAATAACTCGTCATTCTTCAGACCTTCTTCCAGTAACTCCTTGCCAGTTACAATAAACCAATTCTCCTTCCCGTCTTTCTTATTGCTCTGAAAAACCGAATTCTGCATTTCCATGATCGAATCAAGGTTTTCAATTGAACACGATTCTATCTTAATCATTTATCTTCCTTATCCTGTGTGTTCAAGGCTTTAAATAACAAATACCATTTAGTATTATTATCGTCAATTTCTTTTACGACAGAATTCTCCGTTTTACAGTCCGGTTTAATTGAAAAACCTCGGTTGTCTGAACTGTTCTCTGTAACCTGAAATGCGATTGAAGAACCGTTCTCAAGAACAATTTCAAAACCCGCGGCATTAAAACTGTCAAGATCAGATTTGCTTTCCGCAGAAACAAGCGCTCCCATATACTTAAAGTTCGGATTATTGCCAATCCTGACCTCTAACGCTTGAAGCAAGTTATTTTGTAAATCCAGACCGCAATAATCTTTTTCAACTATTATATGCTCTATAAACGCGAACTTCTTACGTTCGTTATTATCGATTCCGTCAAGACAATCTTTAAATCTGTCGTTGTCTCCTTTGGACATTGCAATATAAGCAACAAGCCTGTTTTTACTGAAAGCTCCTAAAATCATTCCGTCATTTTCCAGGAGTTTCTTCAGCGTTTCCGGGGTTGTCTGAAGCAACAAGCGTTCTTTTTCATTACTATCTTTAAGAACGGATTCTTGCAGCTTGATAATGGAGCTAAGATGATTTTCTGAGCACGGTTTAATTCTTTTTAAAGGACAATTAAACGTTGAAAAATTACATTTCGAACAACGATTCACGTCAATGTCTAAATTACTGTACTCAGGCGATCCCATTTCCAGTATAACGTTGTCAAAAATACCGTTGTACATATCGATTATATCTGCTTCATACCACTTTCTATGAACTTCGATATTCCTGTTAGGGACGCAGCCGCAAATAACATTATCCATCGTATAGTCTTTCTGCCAGATGAACTCCGTCCCGGTTGTAACGCTCTTGGCGTGAATAATCACCCGAATCAGCTTGTCAACTTTCTCGTTTTGTTCATTTTTTGTTGTCCAGGCAGAGTCTTCAAAGAGAAACTCGTCTTTGCCGTTATTACTTGTTTTGAACTTGAGAATCGGGTACAGTTGAACAGCTTTTCTTCGGTGTTCTAATGTTAAAAGGTTGCCGCTGGCGGCTAATTCTTCATATGCATAGTCGACTTCTTTTGACGTTGTCGTTTGAATTCTTCTCAAGGCGCTTTCGTAGACTTTATATCCGTTATATTCGTTTTTATCCTTGTTTTTAAACATCAAATTGACAATATCGCCTGCCAGATTTTTTAAATCGTCATAGAAATAATTGACAACATGAGGATTCTCCGTTAAAACGCTAAAGAGTTTTTCTGTTTTTCCTTTGAGAGAAACGCAATCATCATTATTTTGAACGCTATGTTCCAAAATTCCCAAGTCTTCATATAACTGTCTGAAAAGACGATTCACGATTCGAATGTCTTCGGTTTCAGTCATTTTAATATCTTCCAGAATTTTACCGAGTTTCTCTGCGTCATTGGACGGGTTGTTCTTCCTTAATAAATCCGCCTGATTTTTGAGATCCTTATAGTCATAATAGACTCGATAAGGATTCTTTTTGATATTTCCAAGCAGCGCATCTAAAACTTTGTATGTTGAATCGTCAGAATCTTTTTCGGACAGCGATTTATTAACGCTGTCTATTATGCTGCACAGCTCGTCAACTTTTGTCTTAAACGTGTCTTCTCGCTTTCCTGAAGGCAGCGTTAACGTCTCCATGAGAAACGTTACCATTGGATCTATAGATACGGCGTTTTTATTAAGCGCTGCCAAAAAAAGGCACATATTTTTATCTTGATTCTTTTCAAAAAAGGCTCTTTTTTTATCGTTGCCATTAAACAAAAGCGAAACGCCAAGAAAATATTTGACGTCTGTTAAACTTGCAAAATCCTGATTCTGGCATAAAACCGTGAACGATCTCTTATTTGGATCAAAGAATATTTTAGGCGCAAAAACAAGAGCGGGCTTCTCGTCGACAAATTTCTTGGTAATTGCCGCCATAAACAACGAGCCAACGCACATGATAAAAATGAATATTACAAAAAGCCATATCAAAGATATCTGCTTTGTTTCTTCATATATATTGCCCATTATCAAATATGCAATAATGCGCGGAACGCCTCCTTCAGGCTCCAGCATATCCTTAAAATTATCAAGTATGATATATGACACGAAAAATATGATTGCTAATACGATAAAATATCGCAGAAACAATATGCCTATATAATGAGACTGAATTTTGTTTAAAACGCCTTTCGGACTACAAAACAACCAATTGTACATTTGCCGAAAGTGGATATCCTTTTCGTATAAATTTTTAAAACGATTTGGATATTTCTTGGGGCATTTATAGATTAACGTTACGCCATTTTTTTGTTCAAACGGATTTGGGTAGAACCATTTGCAAAAGATATTTTGTATGGTTCCGCCAATTGAGTAAAACGCTCGAATATAATAGTAGGCAATCGCTCGAACGCAGTTCCAGGAATCTCGTCGTAAATTGTTAAAGTCGTATTCGTAAATACAATACTTTACATAAGAATGAAAAGCGATTATATACAACAGAACTCCAACGCATATTAATATGAATATCGTCATTTTTCTTCGCGATCCTTTCTAAACAATTATTCAAATTGACGATCGGCTTCGTTAAACCGCCGGTTCGCTCAGGCGTGCAGAATCAAGTCGCGGGATTCGTCCTATCGTCTAAAATGGTTCCAGACGATTCCCTGTTTCTATCTGACGTCCTTTTTAGAACATAAATCCGATAGCTTAATATCTATTTGACGTCTTGATATTTTACTGCTTATATATATTTTGCACAAAATAACTCATTTGTCAAGAGGGCAAAGTTGAGGGGGTAATAAAAAAGCCCTTTGAGAGTGTTACTCTCAAAGGGCGTAAATAACTCGGCGGCGCCTAC
>JAZUMX010000666.1:0-5571 GCA_045603865.1 Thermoguttaceae bacterium | reverse complement strand
AGCTTTGCCTGGGCAACTTGTTGTTTAGTTTTGCCCGAAGTGTCGCCAATATCCACTTTCCGATACTGATACGATGCATAACGCTTCATGACAACGCGATTGATTTTCTCAATCGTAGCGCGCGTACGCGCCGCGGCTGCGGCGTTGCGGGCAGAGCCGACGGCGCTTAGAGTCAAGCCCGCCAACATGGTAATGATCATCACCACCACCAGCATTTCAATTAGAGTAAATCCAATGCGCTGTTTCATGAAAAACCTCAATCTTTAACTATTGTCTGTTTTGTAGCCCTGTATTAATTAGTCAGCCAAATCGTTGATATCGCCGAAGTTGGTTTGGTTGTCAAACGCGTCTGCATTCTTGACAGCGGTTGTAATATCGCCGCCAACGCCGTATTTGCCGTCCAAACCGGGAGAAATAATCTGGAATCGCTTATCGCCATACCAGACGGTTCCCTTTTTATAAGCTGTAATAGTGCTTCCGTTATCTGTGTAGGAACTAGTGTACGTTGTAGCTCCGTTGCTGAGTTTTGCTCTGAAGTATACGTATGGCGAACCGCCTGTTTTGGACGTATAGGTTGCAAAATTCCCGGAAATCGTTCCGAACTGAGCAGGGTTAAAATCATAAAGCGGCGCATTGCGCGGCGTAGTTGTATTACTCGCGGTAAAATCAGGGTTTGTTGGGTTCTTGCTGAATCCAATCGGATGACCGTCTTTAATCGGTCCGCCCAACCAGAAAACGAGAGCGTTTTCCGGCTTGACGCCTGTAACGTTCAAATTTGTTGCTCGAGGATACGCTTTAGCCAAATGACGTTTAACCGCAGTCGAGTCCGTGCCGTCAGGCGGATACTCGCCATACATTGTTTTGTACGCTTCCAGCGCCATTTCCAGCTGCTTGAGTTCAGCTGAAATAGCCGCCTTTTGAACGCGCGCTCTGACGACAACCATAGCGCCTGACATGAGCGCTGCCAAGATGCCAATAATCGCAATAACCGTCAGCATTTCTACCAACGTAAAGCCGGAACGAGTTAATAACGAACGTTTCATAATGAGGTGTAAAAATCAGGTATTGTAAGTGGAAAAGCCGAAGAGGAGAGAAGGCGGAACTTCTCTCTTCTCGCTTCTGATGCGTATTTCTCAACCGGACAGTTTGCTGATCAAACCGATCAACGGCATGAACAACGAAATGACGATAAACCCGACCATGCCGCCGAGGAAGATAATCAGCAACGGTTCCATCAAACTCATTAAAGAGTCTGTCAAAACGTTGACTTCATCATCAAACGTGTCAGCGACTTTGTACAACATTTTATCCAATTCACCGGTTTCTTCTCCTACGTCAATCATGTTGACGACCATGTCGTCCATGATTTTTTGACGGAACTTCATCATGTAAATCAAAAGCCCGACAGGACCGGCGCAGAAGAAGCACCACCAAAATATCGCAACCGGATGAATTGGCGGGATGGAATTTTCCTTAATTGGTTTTGCAATGGATTCGCCTTGACGAATCGCTTCCAAAATTTTGTCAAACAATCGTTCAAAAACGCCGTTGCCCGTTGTTTCTCGGGTAATGGTAATCGCTTCGATAATCGGAACGCCGGAGCTGACAAGCGTACCCAGCGTTCGCATGGCGCGCGCAACCGCGTTCTTTTCTACCAGCTGACCGAATACCGGCATTTTCAAGGTGAACAGGTTCCAGCCATATCGGCAGTAGTCGGACTGGTTCATCATTTTGATAAGCAGCCAAACGCCCACCGGAACGGCGATCAAAATCCACCAATAATACACGAACATGTTGGATATGTAAATCAACATCTGCGTCATTGCCGGCAGCGTTGTATCGAAGTCCTCAAAAATTTTGATGAACTTTGGAATAATGGTAATCATCAAAAACGCCAAAATGCCAACGGAGAACATAACGACGCAGACAGGATACGTCAAAGCGCCTTTGATTTTTCTCTTTAACGCTTCGCTCTTTTCCGTAAATTCTGCAAGACGCTGCAAAATGACTTCCAAAGCGCCGCCCGCTTCACCGGCTTTAATCATGTTGACGTAAAGTCGGTTAAAAGCCTTGGGACACTTCGACATTGCTTCTGACAGCGTTGCGCCGCCTTCGATTTCGTCGATGACGTCTATCAAGGCGTTTTTTAGGGCGCCGGGTTTTGCCTGCGCTTCCAGAATCTTCAAACTGCGAAGAATCGGCAAACCAGCGTCTTGCAAAATGGAAAGCTGACGTGTAAACGTGCACAATACTTTTGATGGAACGCCAGCAAGAGTAAACGTTTTACCCTTTTTGTTTGACGTTGCTGCAACTGACGACTTGCGCTCCTTTCTGACTGACAATTTGGTCAGATAGTAGCCCATGTGTTTTATGGTAATTGCAGCTTCATCTTCGTTGACCGCTTCGACAACGTCCTTTATCTCCTTACCAGAAGCGTCCATCGCTTCAAATTGATAAGTTGGCATATCGTTTTTCCTTTGTGTGTATAACCGTTGAAAATGATAAATGAATGTATCTTCAACGATATTATAATATATTTAAGAGCAAATTTCAAACCGTATTTTAGATTTTCTACCAAAAAAAAGGAAAATTTCTGAAATCGTACCAAAAACCCCCTAATTATCGATAAATCCAACTAAAACTACTCAGTTTAAAATACCTGACAACGGTTTATTATACATACAATGAAAAAAATTTGAACACCCCTCCTGTTCAATTATTGTACATTCTTTAAAAATTTTATATCTTTTTTGAAAGATGCAATTATTATCTTTTATATACTGTTTCAACTATAAAACTATTATGCAGTCTAAACTATAAACCTTTCTATCGTGTACATTTTATCAGAATGACGCTTGAACCATTTGGAAAAGAATTGTTACAAAACAAGAGCAAAAATTTATACCATTGACGTCAAACGAAGCCTGACGATATTTATCGAATGAACTTGCAAAAACAACCGCTGGAAGTATGAAATAAATATAGCTTTTTTAATCAATTTGCGAATAGCAAAAATTTTTTTTCTAAAAAATACTGGAATTCTATTGACATTCATTAATTGATGGATTACACTAGAATATATAGGAATAGCGCTGGACAACGAAGAAAGTCCATAGTATGCGTTTTGGGAGAGATTTTTCGCAATAAATATACGTAGTATATTTTTGTAGACGACGTCGGGCAAGCGTCAGACAAATGCGTCAAATCTTTCTCTATAAATCGACCTGAATATAATGGGAATTGCCCATTTAAATTAATCATGAGCGCTTCTGAAGAATCTTCGCAAAACGCGGAATTTAATCCATATCGAGTTTGGCTTGGAATTCCTGCCAATAAACTTCCTGCTGACCATTACAGTCTTCTGGGTTTGGAAACGTACGAGTCCGATCCGGACGTTATCGAGTCTGCAGCAGACAAGGTTATGGCGTTTGTCAAAACGTTCCAAAACGGCAAATATTCTAAACAGTCACAGCAATTGCTGAACGAAATAGCGGCAGCGCGCGTCTGTTTGCTCAATGAAAAAGCCAAGGCGGAATACGATGCCCAACTCCGCGCCAAAGAACCTCAGTCTTCGCCGTCCCAAGTGGGAATGGTCGCCCCGCCGCCGATTCTTGGCGGAGGAGCGGTTCCGCCAATTCAGGCAGCCGCATTTGATTTTACGTCTGCTGATAAACACAGCTCTCATGACAAGTCCAAACAGGACAAGAAAAAAGGTGGAGGCGCCTACGTCAAAAAAGGCTCAAAAAAGACTGTCGCTCCAATTCCGTTTTGGATGTGGGGAGCTGGCGCGGCTGCTTTGGCGGCTATTGTCCTGCTGCTCTTTTTCGGACTTTCCGGCGGAAAGAATCCGTCTGATACAGAAATGGCTCAAAACGAATCTGAATTTACAGACGATTTGGATTCCGATTCGCTCTTTGACGCCAATAACGCAGCAGCCGCTAACGACGCAAACGCATCCAGCGCAGCTGACAAAGGTTCAAATAACAAAGCTGAAGCCAACAGCGCCGCCAACTCAGCAAAAGACGCTGCCAGCGCAAATAACGGCGCCGGAGCTGATGCAGACGCTTCCAAAAATAATCAAACCAGTCTGCAGGAAACAAAGACCGATCAAACTGACGCTGCTGCAGTTGATAGCGACGCAGACGTTCAAAAGGAAACTGAAACGGACGCTGAAGACGATCTGAACGACTTTGCTCTCCAGGAAGCGACTGCCGACACTATCGACGATTTGGATCCCGTTTATAAAACGGAAGAAGAACGGGAAGCGGCGCTCAGAGCGGCGGCAAAAGCCAATAAACCGGCTGCGCCTACTGCTGCAAAGACTGTTGCAACTCCCGTCAAGCGAACGACGCATACCGTAACAGGGTTCCCATTTCCTTCCGCTACCAAGGCGGGAGATCGTCACGTTATTACCGTTGACGATGTCGAATACGCTTTTCGATGGTGTCCGTCCGGAACGTTTACTATGGGGTCGCCGTCCAGCGAACCGGGAAGAAACGCCAACGAAATTGCTCATTCCGAAACTATCCCTGTCGGCTTTTGGATTATGGAAACAGAGGTTACGCACGCCATGTACGACGAACTGATGGACTTGCCGGCTCCCTCGGCAGCTCTTAAAAATCGTCCTGTTTCCAGCGTCGCTTGGGACAAATCGCGGAATTTCTGCGATTTGCTGTCACGAATTACAGGTCAGAACTTCACGCTGCCGACAGAAGTCCAGTGGGAATACGCTTGCAGAGCCGGGTCAACGTCAGCGTACAATTTCGGAGCGGAGTCAGCAAGCCTTTGCAAAAACGGGAACTACAGCGACCAATCGCATGCGGAAGTCGCCTCTCCAACTCCGGAAACTACCAAAGACGCCGCTCATAACGACGGCTTTGAACGAACCGCGCCGGTAAAATCGTTCCCGCCAAACGCATGGGGACTGTACGACATGCACGGCAACGTCTTTGAATGGTGCTTGTATCCGTGCAATCAGCCGTTGGAAGAAACGCCTAATCCCGCCAAGCGAGTTCGCCGCGGCGGCGGTTTCCATTCCTCTTTGGCAACCTGCCGAAGCGCAGCTCGTACTGCAACGGCTGGCGCAGACGATCAGTCCGGGTTCAGAATTGTTTATCGAGGCGACGCGCTTCCGAAAGCTCCTGATAAGGTTGTCCGAAAAGTCGAATCCGATAAAACGCGCATCGACGGCGATATTCGCAGACCGGGTCGAAATCCGGGTCAGCGGGCGGAAGTCAAAGTCGGCGACGTTTCGTTTATTTTCCGATGGTGCCCGCCTGGGGCTACGTTGCTTTATCGTTCGACATCAAAGGACGTTGCGATCTCGCAAGGGTTCTGGATGCTCGAAACGGAAGTAACTCAACAAATGTATAAAAAGGTTACCGGTAAGAATCCGTCACAGTTTGTCGGGAAATACAACCCCGTTGAACAGGTTTCCTGGGCGGACGCGCAGATGTTCTGTCAGCAGCTTTCCCAGCAGCTTCCTCCTCAGATGGGGAATGTAGAGTTTTTCCTCCCGACGGAAGCCCAATGGGTTTACGCAGGCCGCGCCGGCAAACTGCAAAAATACGT
>JAZUMX010000665.1:0-7589 GCA_045603865.1 Thermoguttaceae bacterium | reverse complement strand
TGGGTGAATTCAACTTTCTGATCGACAATTTCAATCGAGCCGGCGGTCGGATCGCTCAAAGCGGAAACTTCCGTCAGAGTGAACGTCTTGCCTTCCTGTTCCCAGATCGGTTTGTCGTTCGCCAAAACGTCAATCGTGTGGACGGTCTGTTCCGGCTGTTCGTTGTAGGCTTCGTCGTCGTCCTGAGCGTACATCGTAAAGGAGATCGTTCCCGTTCCGTCAGCCGTCAATTCGCCCAAAGGAGAATTGTCGTTGACTGTATACGCAACAGCCAGGCTCTGCTTGTCCAGAACCGTCAGATCAACGCCGTCAGGAGCGTCGAGAGTGAGCGTCTTGGCTGTGGGATCGTATGTCACATACATGCCAACGCCATTGACTGTAACAGCAGTTGGAGTTCCTTCGACGTCAATAGCAGTGTCGCCCAGCGTCAAGGCGGTAATCGTCCAATCGTCGTTGTCAATATCGGAAACAACGTCATTGAAGTCGAAGGACGGAGTTCTGAGCAATGAGCTAATCGAAACGCTCCAGTTGACGTCGCCAGCTTCCGGCGCGTCGTTGACGGACGCAACGTTGATGCGGTACTTAACCTGATTGGAATCCAGATTGGTCGGGTCGACAGTCGATTCCATGTCGTTAAGCTTAATTTCGATGTCGGCGTAGCCGTGAACGTGCGGCGCCAAGGTGTACGTAAAGATGAGCTCGTTAGCTCCGTTGACGGCAAAGCTGGCTTCGGAGAACAGAGCCTGCGCTTCGTCGTTGTTAAGCGTCCAGACGTGTCCGCCGTCTCCGGAAACGGTATAATACGTAATGTTCGCCGTCGCCAGAACGTTGTCAACGTCGGAAACGGTTCCCAAAACGATCTGGTTTTGAGCAGGTTCGGCTTCTTCGGTCAGTTCTCTCTTGAGCAGATACATGCCTTCCTCGTCGCCCGTTCCTTCTTCAAAGGCGTCTTCGTTGACCGTAATAGCCGGAGCCTGGTTGACCGGATCGACGGTAATCGTCCAGGCGAACGTTGTCGAGCCCCCGCAGTCCGTCGTTACGGTAACGTCAAACGTCTGAGTTCCGTAGACGTTTTCCAGCAGTTTATACGTACAGGTAATCTGACCGTCCGCGTCAATAGCGAATGACGGTTCGCCGTCAAAGAGCGAATCCAGAGAATCGGACTCGTCGTTGAGGATGTGCGCTTCCAGATTAACGGACTGAGCAGACATTCCATTAACGGCTTCATTTACCGCGCCCTCGGGCAGTTTCGCGACAGCAACGTTAACCGTCTGGCTGTCGAGCGTACTGTTTTCCTCATCCTCATGGTTGGCGAAATCGGTAATAACCGGATTGGTCGCCTTGCTGACGATGATAATTTCAACGGTTCCGTTATCGGTCAGCGGCGTTTCGCCGTCGGCAATAACCAGAGCAGGATTGACCCAGTTGTCAACCGTGTCTGTAACCTGATACGCAACGTTGACTGTTCCATTCCAGTAATTGTTGGGCAGGAAGTAAACGTTTCCGTTCGCCAGTTGAATGGCGCTGAAATCGGCGATCTCCGTAAACGTTTCGCCGTCTGTGGACTGATACCACGTTCCGTTGTCGGCATAGCCGCTGCCGGTAAAGGCAATCGTCAGATCGTTCTGAGCGGTTTCTTCCGGATCGTCTGCAATGGCGATGGCAAAATCAACCAGGACGTACTGCGGAGTGGTTGAGTCTTTGTCTTCAGCTCCCCATTCGTCTCCGCTTGACGAGAGATTGTCTGCCGTCGGAGCGGTGTTCAGAGCGGCAACGACAATTGTTACCGTCGCGTCAGCCGTTTCTGACGGGTCGTCCTGATTGGCAATTGTATAGTTGAACGTAACAGTGCCGCGCCAGCCCGCCGCTGGAGTAAAGGTGAAGTTGTTCCCGGTAATGCTGTTGGCGTCAATAAGTTCAAGCGTTCCGACAGCGGGATCGATATCGGTAAAGTCGGAAATGGCAAACGTCTTGCCGTCCCAACCCTCGGAATTGTCGTAGTCGTTCTGTAAAACGTTGAAGGAATAAGACGCAACGTCCTGAACCGTTTCGACGTCGTCGTCTGACGTGTACGCGCTGAATTTGATCGTCGAACCGGTAACGTCTTCGCTTCCGCCGTAGTTGTCTGTTACAGTAAATTCAAATTCGACAAGTCCCTTGTCCAAAGAGGAGGCGTCGTTGGAAGCAATAACAATCGTCTTGTCGGTCAGAGTAAACGTCGTTTCAACGCCGTTGATTTCCAGAACGCCGGATTCGCCCTGAGCGATAACAAGCGTATTTTCTCCGCTGGTAAGCGTCGCGGATGCAACGGTCAGCTCGTCGTACTGGTCGTCAATGTCGGAGAACATGGTATTGTCCAGCGTAATGACAACGTCCTGTTTGGAAAGCGTTGAGAGCGAAACGTTGAACGCTTTTGACGTTCCGGCTTCCGGATTTTGATCCACCGGAGTAACGGTGAATGTCTTGGAGGGGCTGTTTTCTATAACAACGTCAGTCGGATCGCTGACCAAAGAACCGGATAACATCACAGAGAAATCCTGCGTCCCCCAAACGTATTCCGACAACAGCCAGTCGTTCATGACGATGCTGAAGCTGGTCAGACCGTCAACCGTATCGCCTTCGATAACGCTGAATGAGGGCTCCGTATCAAACAAACCGCCGATTGAATCGGATGCATCGTTGAGAATATGAGCGGTTGTGTTTCCCGGAATCCAGTCAGCCGTCCAGGTGCGGGGTTTGGTTGACGGATAGGCAAACGTTCCAATAACCTGTTCAGACGCAGCAGAATTTTCTTCAACGGCGGCGGGGTCAGTCCAGTCCACTTCCGTTTGAGTGGTAACAGGAGCAATTGTAACAACAACGTTTTTGCTTTCGCTTGTCGCCGGAGTGTTGGCGTCGTCCGTTACGGTAAAGGGAAGCGTTTCCGTTCCGCTCCAGTAACGATTGGGCAGATAGTAAATCTCGTCGGCTGCCTTGAACGTGAAGACGCCTCCTTCCGGTTCGAGCGGAACATAGGGACCGTTTGCTTCTTTTTTGTACAGCGCCCCATTAACCACGGCATCCTGAGGAATGGAAATAACCAGATTTTCAACCGGGGTTTCGTTGTTGTCGTCAACGTTGCCTGCGAAGTCCAAAGCAACGTACTGTTCGGAAGAATAATCGAACGGCTCGCCGTGTTCGTCAACGCCCTTGTTGCCGGGTCCCCATTCGCTTCCGTTCGCAGTAAACGCCGTTGCCTCTGGAGTGGTGTTGTACCAAACGATAAACGTTTTAGCGCTTGTGTTGCCAGCCTTGTCGGTCGCTCTTACCAGGAGCTCATTTTTCCCGTAGACGTAATCCACGTCTCTGTAGATGACGATCGGGTCAGATTCCGTATAGCCGGCGGGAATCGTTTCGACTTTGTCGTCAAGAGTAAGTCTGACATTGGTAGCGTCCGGCTGAGCCAGAGTAACAACGACGTCAGCGCTGGCTTCGTCTTTGATTGAAACCTCGCCAGACGGATCGCCGGCAACGGTAACCGTTTCAATAACCGGAGCCGTAGTATCGATAACCAGCGTTTGCGGATCGCCAACCTGTTGCGGGTCGTGTCCGTAATCATCCTGAACGAAAACCGTCAAGTCGTAAGAGCCGTCGGGAATAACGCCGTCTTGAGCGCCCATCGCGTCGAGCAGACCGTCAAACTGCGTCAGATCAAGAGTCGCAGTCGGATTCTCTTCGTCAAAGGTTTGATAATCAGACCAGTACGTTTCGCCGTCGTACTCAATGCCAACGCGCTGAGAAGCAGAGTCGCCTTCGTCAAATGTGAAGTCCGGATCGACGACAACTTCTGACGAGCCGTCCGAATCATTGGTGTACAGAACGTCGCCTTCGGTCGTGCCGTCTCCCTGCTGAGTTACGCTGGCGTCGTCGCCGACGTTGTAATCAGTAGTGGAATCGTAATTAACGGTAAACTCGTACTGTCCGGTGTTGCCAATAACGTCTGCAACCTGGAAGAAAAACACAGCGGGTTCGCCCTCTGTCAGAACTCCGCCCAAAGCGTCGGCAACGTCGAATGTAACGTTTTCCGTCTTGCTGTCTCCGCTGACGGGAATGTCTGTGTACGTTGTACCGTCAGTTGAATATTTAATCGACTTGATCGCGCTTTTCGCGTCTTCAAAGTTCAGGTTCAGAATCGGAGAATCGGTACACGTTTTGACGTCAACGGTAAAGTCCTGAACCTTGCCGGTCTTTTCGCCCTCTGTAACAGTCCCCGTGCCGGCAAACTCGCCGTCGGCGTTGGTAACGTCAACCGTAAGAGCCGGGGCTTCCTGGTCAAACGTAATATTGAAGTTGACCGTGCCCGCTTCGTTGTTTTCTTCGACGCGGTCAAGGTCTTCAGTATCCCAAATGCCGTTGGTGTCCAAGGAAAACAGACTTGCGTATTCTTCAGGAAAACCGCTTTGATTAAGCAGTTTATCACCGTAGCTGTGATTCCAGTTGGTCTGCGGATCGTCCAGATAAATTGCCGCCTCAACCAGCGTAACTTCATTATCGCTGATGTTGTTTTGAACGTTGGCGACGTATTCGCCTGTAGCCGGATCCACGGCGGGCTTACCCGTGGTCGGATCAAAGGAGTCCGTATCGCCAAGCAGATAAGCGACTGCGCCGAAGCTGGGAGCGTCTCCCTCGCCAGTCCACGATACGGTAATCGAATATTCCTGACCAAGGAGCATTTCCGCACAGGCGAAGCTGTAGGAATCCTGAATTCCCTCGCCCTTTTCCAGAAGCGGAATCGGGGTCTTGTTGCCGTCGGCGTCGACCATGTCAATGGAGCTGATTGTAAAGCCCTCTGTCGTAGTTCTAACTCCACTGTTGTCCATGCCGTAAATGCGAATGCCCGCGTAGATGCTGGTTCCGTCCGGCGCCGTGTCAGAAGTCGGCGTTACCGTTAAGAACGTGGTAGATTCGCCATCGGCGTTTTCCGTATACGGAATCGGCGAATCCAAAAGTGCGTTGGTCAAAGCCGCGTCAAGCATTTGACGGGATTCCAAAGCCTCAAACCCGTGTGAGCCGCTGCGAAACAACTTCTGCGTACTGCTCGAAGATTTGCGAGATGATTTACGATTGCTCTTGCTATTTTTCTTCATGGTATCTAACCCTAATTAAATACGGTTGAGGGAATTGACTGCAACGCGTTTTTAGCCCTGAACGATTACAGCCAAAATTTAAGGAACGCTGACCAACGCCGAACGTTGCCGATTCTATACTATTATAATTAAAATTGTACGTATTTACGGATTTTTCCTATAAATACACAAACACTTATTTTCTTTTATCGGCAGTTGAGTTCAAAACTATAGAGGAAAACTTTTTGCCACCCTAAAAATTACCTCATCTTTCCTATTTTAACTTTTCTATAGCTTCGTTTGTGGAATTAAGCGCCCTGAATTGTCAAAAATGCCCTCTTGACAGCTTTCTGGTTCATCTTGTTTGTTAGAATCTATTAATTCTCTAAAAGTTCCCCGGACGATTATTTTTTTATTTTTCTGATTATTTTACCCTCCGGATTGCTGGTAATAATTTCTTTTTCCGGTATAATGCGATTTGGAGTCAGTTCGGTAATATTAACCCTTGTAATTATATCATCAATGATTCACAAATTATCTCAAAGCGTCATCAATAAAATCGCGGCAGGCGAAGTTATCGAACGTCCTGGCTCCGTCGTCAAAGAGCTTATGGAAAACTCCATCGACGCCCACGCAACCAGAATTGACGTCTATGCTGACAAAGGCGGCAGCGACATGATTCGCGTCGTCGACAACGGCTCTGGAATCCCGGCAGACGAGCTTCTTCTGGCAATCGCCCCGCACGCGACAAGCAAAATCCAAGACGCCGACGACCTGTTCAAAGTCCAAACGATGGGGTTTCGCGGCGAAGCCCTCGCCTCGATTGCTGAAATCAGCCGATTCCGTATCAAAAGCCGAACCCCCGATTCCGACGAAGGCGCAAGTCTGGAAGTTGTCGGCGGAGAAGTCGGCGAAGTCGTTCCCTGCGGCTGTCCCGTCGGCACGACGATGGAAGTTCTCAATATATTCTGCAACACGCCCGTTAGAAAAAAGTACCTCAAAAGCGTCTCGACGGAATTTGGGTACGTTGCCGAGCAGTTCTACCGGATTGCGCTGCCTAACCCCAACGTAGCATTCACTTTAACTCACAACGGAAAGAGCGTCGCGAACCTGCCGGGAACAGGCAGCCTCCAGCAGCGCATTGCCGATATTTTCGGCAGAGAGCTGGCGGAAAACCTCATTTGGGTCGAGTCCCGGTCCGGAGACGTGTCCATCAGCGGGTACGTCGCTCACCCGTCCCAAACCCGGTCGAACAACAAAACGCAGTACCTGTTTCTCAACGGACGATTTATCCGCGACAAGTCCCTTCAACACGCCTTGCAGGAAGCGTTTCGCGGGCTGATAACCGTCGGGCGATACCCGATAGCGTTCCTTTCCCTGCAGATGCCGTTTGACTCGGTCGACGTCAACGTTCACCCGACGAAGCTGGAAGTCCGATTCCAGGACTCCTCCCGCCTCTACAGCGCCTTGCTGTCGGCGATACGTCAAAAATTCTTGACGTCCGACATGCGATCCCGCGTCTCGTTCCCGTCCCCAGACGGCGACTCCGCGCCGGTTGCCAACTACAACAGCCAGTTCAACAACCCGGCTGTCATGTCGGAGGACGACGACGATGCGCCCTTCGCGCCGAAACCGCCTGTTGGCGGGGCTGGTCATGTAGAACCGCTCAACCTCAACGGGGCAAAGTTCTCGGAATTCGTCCCCTTTGACGGCGTTCACAACCCTCCAGAGAATACCGGACCGCAGCTGGCGAGAATGGGAACTCCGCCGTCTGGACCGCAGTCTGGACCGCAGCTGGGACAAATTCCTCACGCGGATTTAGTCGCGCAGTCCGATTATCTCGAAGGAAACGGATACCCGCCGCCAACCGACTCGCGCCCTCCGCTGCCGAAATCCAAATTCGGTCAGCCGAGCGCTCCGCCAAGTCAGCCGTCCAATACGGTTTCCGTAGACGATTTCCCCAACGGGTTCGGAACAAAGAAAGTCCCGGAATTCAAGCCCTTTGACGACGGGACGCCTGCCCGCAAGCCGGAAAAGCCTGCGCCAGAACCGGAAAAGCCAGAGCCGGAGCCGGAACCCCCGCGTCTGCCGGACGTCCAGAAACCGACGCTCGTAAAACAACAGAAGCCTGCCATTCAGATTCATAACCGGTACATTGTAACAGAGCTGCCGGAAGGGCTGGCGATTATCGATCAGCACGCTCTTCACGAACGCATTCTGTACGAAAGAATCAAAAGATCAGTCGAGGCGCACGACGTTATTTTACAGCATCTGCTCGTACCCGCCGCCGTCGATTTAACGCCGCAGGAGTTTGCCGTCGTTTTAGAACGCCGCAGCGACCTGGCGGAACTGGGTTTGGTCGTTGAGCCGTTTGGCGGTCAGACGGTTTTGCTTACCGCCTACCCCGCCATTCTGAAAAATCAGACGCCGGAAGAGCTTCTGCACGACGTTATCGACCTGCTTGTCAACGAGGTCAAAAAGCTG
>JAZUMX010000664.1:0-3352 GCA_045603865.1 Thermoguttaceae bacterium | reverse complement strand
GCAACCCGAAGCCTGCCGTGGCGTCTGTTTATCGACACCGCCGCCCCCGCCGGTCAGGACGCGTTCCCGAACCTCAACGGTCCGCCCGCCAAGGTCGACGAACAGTTTACCATGGAAGGACGCTCTCTGCGCTGCTACGTGGTCAGCGGAGAGTGATGGCGTTAGTGCGGGTCAGTCCGTTCACGGATTTGACGGATTGAACGGATTTTCACCGATTAGTTACTGGATGTTCGAAGGGTGAAATACCATATTGCGTTAGCCGATAACGCCCCCTGGATGGCGCCTGTCTCGGGCGCCTTGCTGTTACTAGAATAATCTCTTTCGCAGAAATGCTCGCTCGCACAATCGGCTCGCGGCAGTCCTCTGCCACCTCTGATGGCGTTGAGTCAGTCCGCGTTGCCGTGCATTTGCCAATACACGCTCCCGCCGGTCGCTTGCTTTTCAATTTATCTTTATAACGTCTGATATATAAATATTTCCATCATTTTTTTACTTCTTTTTTTAAAATGTCATTGAAAAAACCTAAATTTGAATTATAATAATAGCAGACAAGGGCTTACCTCTTATATGGGATGTTTCTGTTTACCATATATATTGGGAAGAATCCCAAGTTTTTCAATACGTTATTTCATCAGGGGGGCAAGTTGTCTGATGAACCCTTTACTTTCCAAGTAAGCGATATGACCATGCATCTGTCCTTGACCAATTTAACGTTTCGTGTTTTGTCTGCATTTTTGCAGTCGTTTGCATTTTGGCGTCTGTTAACGCTGATACCGTTGATCTTTATGAAGGCGACGACGTTGGAGTCGTATTTAATTCTACCCCCAATGTCAACGTTTTCAATGTTTATGGCTCTGTAACGCACAGCCAAAAGGCTGCGATTGGCGTGCTTACCATTAATGGCAATGGCGGAACGCGTCAAATCGACGTTCAGTCTTTAGATCCAACCGCTCCTTATGTTTTTACCAAGCCCACCGACGACTTTCAGCTTTACATGACGAATATTGAATATTGCGGCAATGCAGATCAGAACGTTCGAAGCATTTTTGCAAGAGACCAATACACTGGTTCGTCATCAAGCAGTATGGCAATGATTTTCCATGACGTTACAGTTTCGTCTTTTAACGCTCCTGATTCAGAAGCGTATTCCGTGTTTAATATTACCAACATAAATACGACAATTACGATGCTTTCGGATGATGGACATCCTAATACTTTTTCCAACAATAGAGGCTGTGCACGCGCCAGAGCCATTAATTTTAATCCCGCCAGTACAGCAAATGAATCAGCTGGCGACTGGAGATTTAATAATAATTATGCCACTAATGGCAGCGTTTTGAATTGTTACCAATTACTATTGAAAGACGAAGGAAAATACACGTTTACGGAGAACACCGCTACGTTAAACGGCGGCGCGATTTACAGTACGGGTGCTTATGAAGGTACAGGGAGCGTATCGAGTGCGGCAATGTGTCACCTTAATGACAACGAACTAACATTAAGATTTGAACGCAATACTGCAGGCGAAAATGGAGGCGCGATTTATGGTTATGAAAGTGGAATTCGCCTCAGTGGTGAAAATACATTTAAAAATAACCGCGCTGGGATTGACTTGGATGGCAACCTGTTGTCTAATAATATCGCCAGTGGAAAAGGCGGCGCAATATGCTGCGAAACTTCGCAATACTCAGGTTCGTTTAAGCTTGGATACGTTTTTATAAGCAATGCTGCAAGTATATACGAATCCAATTTAGCGTACGGCGACGGCAGCGCGATTTATTGCGAGGGAACCTTTGACCTCCGTGATTGCACCAACTCTAAATTTTACAAAAACGTTGCTGGATACACTGATGAAAGTACGGGAGATTATCATCAAGGTATCGGCGGGGCAATTTATAGTTTCCAGTATGCTTATCTTAAAAATTCGCCATCGGAGTTCTCTGAAAACAGCGCTTATTCCGGCGGAGCGATTTACTGTGAGAGTTTAGTTCGTATTTGGGAGTCGCCATCGGAGTTCTCCAAGAACAGCGCCGCTAATTCCGGCGGGGCGATATATATCACCGATAATTACATTTATATTCGGAATTCGCCATCGGAGTTCTCTGAGAACAGCGCTGCTAATTCCGGCGGAGCGATTTATAGCGAGGGGTATGTGTATGTTAATAATTCGCCATTGACGGTATCTGAGAATAAAGCATCTCAAGGCGGCGCGATATATTCACCGTATGTGGAATTTTACGGCGCGGACGGCTCTGCGACATTCACAGGCAACTATGGCAATTATAATAACGCCGGCGAAATTGACTACGCTTGCGGCAACGACCTCTATTTGACTGTAAACGATGCTTATTCGTCCGACGATGTGGCTACAAACCTGGGGTTCTCGAACGCAGGCGCTTATTCCTTCGATGGCGGCATTTACATCGAATTCGGCGAATACGACGACAACCCCTATAATACAGTTATCAATCAAGCGCAAGTTACGATTGCCGGCAGAGCTAACGATTCCACAAACTATTATCAATTGCGAAGAGCCAAAATTTCTAACAGTGGAAAATTAACTGCTAAATTAGATGAAATCGAAGGCGTTAATGGAATCATTGTGATGGATAACTCGGCAAAGCTTGAACTAAACGTAACAGGCGATAATTCAAAGAAGCTGACAATGAGCGCAGGAAACGTTAATGGCGCCGCTCAAGATAGCGATTTAGCGGTTCAGGGCTCGGGCGTAATTGAAAAAAAGGGGCGATGGAACGCTGCAGATTTTAGCGGAAGCTGAAGGGTTGGTCTGCGCGGAAAGCTTTGTGGTATCTTCCGGTCGGTTAGATTACAAAGGTTACTATATCGGCGCGTTAGAAGTGGGCGGTTCTGGAGCTGAGGCGATCTTTTCGCCCGGCAATTCTGTTGGCGACGCGTATGTTGACGGAAACGTTAAAATCCGTAACAGCGGGATTGCCCTGTTTGAATTTGGAGCGTATCCAGACGCTGATTCCAATCACGATGTATTATATATTACCAACGGAACATTTTCTGCAGGCAATCAGATGATTAGTCTGTATTTTGAAGTAGCTGACGAAAATAAGTGGTCATACGATGGTTGTAAATACCTTCTCGTTTCCGGGGCGAATTTGCCGGATGGGGGACTTTACGTCCTGGCTTGACGGCGATTATACGGGACTGTGCCGCTATTCCATCCGCCGGGACGGATTTGCCTCATTCAAGAGCGGTTGGGAGGAATCGGTTGTCGTCACAAAACCGTTCACGTTTACCGGGGAGAAATTCTTTTTGAACTTTCGTACCAGCGCCGCCGGCTCCATCCGGATCCGCCTGACGGATGCGGACGGCAATGTAA
>JAZUMX010000663.1:0-27052 GCA_045603865.1 Thermoguttaceae bacterium | reverse complement strand
CGCTTGGCCTCCGACTTGCAAAAAGTCTCTCGGATTCAACCGCGTTGACGACGAAGACGTTATTAATATCGACGATCAGCGTTCTCTGCTGCCCTACGTTACCAGCGACGACATCATGGAATTCGGCTTGATTCCAGAACTGATCGGGCGTCTGCCGATTATTTCCACGCTCATGCCGCTGAACGAAGAAGACCTGATCCGCGTACTGAAAGAACCGCGCAACGCTCTGACCAAGCAGTACATGCAGCTTTTCGGCATGGACGACGCCGAACTGGAGTTCACGCCCGGCGCGCTGCGAGCCGTTGCGAGAAAAGCGCTGGCAAAAGACACCGGCGCACGCGGTCTGCGGTCGATTATGGAAGAAATCATGCTCGACATTCTCTACGAACTTCCTGACCAGCCCAGCGGAGGAAAGTACATCATTACAGAAAGCATCATTGAAGGTCGAGAACGGCTCTTTGACGACATCCAGACGCGCGCCAAAACCGCATGACGTAAACAAATCATTCTGTTTCCCCGATTGTGCGGATCGATTTCCCATGAACCGTACAAGCCAAAAAGCCAATGCCGCAGGACGCTGTGTTGGCTTTTTGAGTATAATTAGCAATTGTCAATTAGCAATTAGCAATTATTTGAGTTTCTCTGGGGTAATTATTTCTTGACGTTTTTTATAGCGATTTCTTACAAGACTGTTGATTATGGCTCTGTGATTTGGTAGAATTGAAATTAATTAGCAATTGTAAATTAGCAATTATCAATTATTGAGGTCGCTTGCGTAATTGCTAATTGCTAATTGCTAATTAAACAAATCCCTCAACCAGAAAGGAACCACAATCATGCGTTACCGAATTATCCTCTTGTGCGTTAGTTTACTGGCGCTGTGCGCGGCGGCTTCTGCTGAAAAACCAAACGTCGGATCGCCGTACGGCGTTTGCGCTCATCTTGGCGGAGGCATGGAGTTCGACGCCATGCCGGCAAACCTGGCTGCCATGCGGGCGGCGGGAATTCGCTGGGCGAGAGCCGACTTCTCCTGGGGCGCCGTCGAATGGAAAAAAGGAGACTGGCATTTTAATCATCTGGATCGCGTCCTTGACGAAGCCGACAAGGCGGGGATTACGATTCTGCCGATTCTCGACTACAACGTGTCGTGGGCGAACCCGGCGTTTCAACATCTGGACGACTGGGGTGAGTACGTCCGCCAGCTGGTAACCCGATACAAGGACAGAATCCGCTATTGGGAAGTCTGGAACGAAGAGAACATCCCCAACTTCTGGAAACAGCCCAACGCGAAGGATTATATAACGCTCCTGAAGAGGACGTACGAGATTATCAAGGAAATCGACCCCGAATTGCAAGTCGTCTTTGGCGGGCTGGCGGGCGTTCCGCACGAGTATTATGAAAACGTCCTCAAAGAGGGCGGCGGGAAGTATTTCGACGTGGTCAACATTCACCCGTACCGCGGCGGGATGGTAACAGTTCGACTGTGCAATCAATTTCTCGACGACATTAAAAAGTTCCGCGACTTGACGATTAAATACACTGGCGAAGACCGCCCGATCTGGATTACCGAGATGGGCTGGGCGACTCCCCCGGCTTTCGGGACGGCTAACCGACAGGTTATCGAAGCGGGATTAAAGCAACTCTATCCGACTGGACTGTCGGGTAAGTTTGCCGCTCTGTACGATTCAAAGTACGACGCCTCGTCACAGTTCCCTCCGGTAATTATGGGATCGACGATTCCCAGCGGCGTTGACGTTGACTACGTCTCTCTTGAGCAACTGAAAACGCTTTCGCCCAAAACGCATCCGTGTCTGCTCCTGCCGCCAGGCGAGCATTTCCCGACGCCGTATTTTGACAACCTGGTTGAATACGTTCGCAGCGGAGGAACGCTGATTCTCGTCGGCGGGGTTCCGCTGTACTACGTCAGCCAATGGGATGACAACGGGTTCATGACGCACAGCGGTTTCGCCTCGGACTCGTATCGCCATACGCTGCGTATCGGCTGGGAAGCCTGGTGGACGAAAAAGGGCGTCCCGGAACACGCGCGCCTGGTTCCGGTGAAGGAATACGAGGACATTCTCAAGGTGGCGGTCAAGGACGAAGGAAGCCGGTTCCTCAACGATTCCCAGCTCAAGCCAGGCGACAAGCTGATTCCGATTCTCAACGCGACGAAAGAGGATTACACCGCCCCGGTTGCCGCGGTTATCAAGTTCGATTCCGATTACAAAGGCGCACTGATTGTTTCGACCGTCATGAACGGCGGGAACACCAACGTTTCGTCCGAACCGAATCAGGGCGTTTTCCTCGCTCAGGCGTATCTGCTCGCCCTCGTCGGCGGCATTGACCGCTATTTCTGGTACGAATTCCAGGCGCCAGAACAGGACGACGTCGATAAGGAACATCACTTTGGAATGGTTCACCGCGACTTAAGCCCCAAGACTGGATATCTGGCGATGAAGACGCTGACGAAGATGCGCCCGGACGGCTCCGTTCAGAATCCTGGCTGGCTCAAAGACGATTTCTGCCAAATCAGCTGGAAACGTCCGGACGGCAAGACTGTAACAGCCGTCTGGCTGCCCGGATTTGAGGCGGAAAGAACGGTAACCCTGCCCTCGCCCGTTGAGTCCGCCTGCGATTGCTTCGGCGACCCGGTTAATCTTCCAGCGCCCGAAGGAACAACGTACAAACTCAAGCTGTCGCCGAAAGTTTTGTATCTTGTTACACCGTGAGAATTGCGAGCTTTTAGTTTCTAGCTACTAGCTTCTAGCTTGGTTATTTTAGCTTCTGGCTTTAAACTATTAACGCTAAGAACTACAAATGCACAAGCTACTAGCTAGCAGCTAATAGCTAGTAGCTTACTACTGCCTACTCCCTATTGCCTCATTCGTCATCCGCCGAGGAATAATTGACGTCTTTCCCGGCGAGCCATTCCAGATAGGCGTCTAAAAAGCCCTGAATGTTGCCGTCGAGAACCGAGTGGAAGTTGCCGACGTAGTATCCGGTTCGGACGTCTTTGACTCTCTGGTCTGGATGAAGGAAGTAGTTGCGGATCTGACTGCCGAACCCGACTTTCGCCTTGGACTGGTAATGCTCGTAAGCCATTTCCTCTCGTTTGTCTTCTTCGATTTGCGCCATTTTCGCTCGCAGCATTTTCCAGGCGGTGGCGCGGTTTTTGTGCTGAGAGCGTTCGTTCTGGCACTGGACGACAATGCCCGTCGGGATGTGGGTCAGACGAATGGCGGACGACGTCTTATTAACATGCTGACCGCCGGCGCCGGACGACCGGAACACGTCTTCCCGGACGTCTTCTTCTTTGATGTCGATTTTAACGGAATCGGCAATGTCCGGCATGACGTCTACAGACGCAAAACTGGTCTGCCGCTTTCCTTCTGCGTTGTACGGACTGATTCGTACCAGCCGGTGCGTGCCGGTTTCTCCCTTGAGGTATCCGAAGGCGAACGGGCCGCGAATGATAATCGACGCGCTGTTGATGCCCGCCTCCTCGTTGTCCTGCCGGTCGATGATCTCGACTTTGTAGGAGTTCATTTCCGCCCAGTTGATGTACATTCTTAAGAGCATTTCCGCCCAGTCGTTGGCATCGGTGCCGCCGTCGCGCGCCTGAATGGACATGATAGCCGCGTTGTTGTCGACCGGACCGGACAGAAGCGATTTCACGCTCAGCTCTTCGAGCGTCTTTTCCAGCTTGTCGATTTCCGCGACGGCTTCGTCAAAACAGGACTCGTCCTCTTCGGCGATTTCCATAATGGCATCCATGTCGTCACAGGCGGCAAGAGCCTCGTCAAACGGCTTGATAACGCCCTTTGTCGCCTTGAGTTCGTCCATAAGCGCCTGCGCCTTCTCCTGATCGTCCCAGAATCCGGGTTGACTCATGAGGTTTTCGATTTCCCTGGCGCGAGCGGCGCGGCCCTCGCAATCCAAAGACGCACGCAGTTCCATCAGCTTGGCTCGAGCCTGCTTGGCGCGATCGTAATATTTCTGTTCCATATTATTAATACTCGCTTATAATTGATTTTATATTAATTATAGTCTAATCTCGATTGTACCAGAAATTTGCGTTTATTCAAGGAGGCGGAAAAGGGGAACTGGTATGATAGGCGTACCCAAATTTTCTTGCGAAGCTATATAAGATGAGAAGCCGAACAGCGTCCTGGAAGGACGCCATTTCTATAACCGTCGACTTTAGTCTACGGACGGCGCAGCGCTCTACTCTCCTTCCTAATTCGAGTCAGTCCCTTTTTCTTCCCTCCGCGCTAACGGCGCGGAGGAAAGAAAAAGGGTATCTGTCGATTTTTTACTTTGTTGCGGTCTCCTGCCGGCGGGTGAAACCGCCGGTTATAGAGATGTCGTCCCTGTCGGGACTAAAGCGGACTAAAGTCCGCGAACCAGCGGGACGGAGCGCCAAGTACGTTCTATAGTTTTTGGAGGTTTCCGCCGCAAGCGTAGGCGAGCCGGGATGCGTTAGCGCACTGTAAATAAGGCGTCCCGTCGCTGATCGTTTCAGTTCCTTTTCCAGTCTTCCTCCCTGCGGAGGACGACCGGAAAAGGTTATTTGACGATATTCAATATTATCGTTTTCCGTCATCCGTGGGTTAAAACCCACGGCTATTAATATTGAACCGCTACGCGGTTCTAGCGGAACGCTTCGCGTCCGTTTTTCATAACTTTGCGGACTTCGCGTGAGATTTCTTCGGCGGATTTTATCCGCGATCCAGAATGGGGATTGGCTGCGAAAAAGAATTATAGCGAGTCGTTGGACAAGGCGGCGTCAAGCCGCCGCATTCCCAGACGCAAGTGACCAACGGGAGCGGTTGTAATACGTCTCGCGCGGCAGCGCGGACTGGGTGTGCGCCTTCGCACCGCGGCAGCGCGAATTGGCTACCCCGCCATCGGGGGCGCCCGCCGCCCCCCTCTTGCAAAGAAGTCCAAAGACGGTATATTTATAATTAGTAATGAGTAATTAGTAATTAGTGGTTAGTACGCAAGCGCTCATCTAACTTACCACTTACCACTAACAACTTACAACTACAATATAACCATGTCAGAATCGAATAATTGCGTTAGTCTTGAACAGGCGAAAGCCCCCTTTTTTGTCGGTATCGATTTAGGGGGAACCAATACCAAATTCGGCGTTGTTGACGACAACGGTCAGACCATTGCTCGTTTGAGCATTCCGACTCGCGTTTCCGAAGGTCCGGAACAGGCGGCGACGCGTATTGGCGAAGCCGTTCTGGAAGTCGCTCAAAAGGCTGGCCTGTCAAAAGAACAGATCAAAGCCGTTGGACTGGCGTCTGCCGGCACGATGGACATTCCCGGCGGTCGACTGATGGTTCCCGCCAACCTCGGTCCGCTGTGGAACTATTATCCGATTCGCGACAAGGTCTCCGCCGCCTGCGGGCTGCCGGTCGTCTTTGCCAACGACGCCGACGCCGCTGCCTACGGCGAGTACTGGATCGGCCCCGGCAAAGAGTACCAAAGCATGATCATGCTTACTCTGGGAACGGGTTTGGGCTGCGGAATCATCTATAACGACATGATTATTTCCGGCGCACATTCTCACGGCGGCGAGTACGGACACACGCTGGTTGACCTGCTGCCCAACGCGCGCGTCTGCGGCTGCGGAAAAGCCGGGCATCTGGAAGCGTACGTCTCCGCAACGTCCGTTATCAAACGAATGAAAGAAGCCATTGCCGCCGGGAAATCGACGTCCGTTGCCAAACTGATCGAACAGGGCGCAGAGCTCGACGCCAAACTCGTTGGAGACGAGGCGGCAAAGGGAGATCAGGTTTCTCTGGATATCGTCATGGACGTTGCCCGCTATCTGGGCGTTGGCATGATTAACCTCATGCACACCATCGACCCGGAATGCATTCTCATCGGCGGAGCCATGACCTTTGGAAAGAACGAAACGGAGCTGGGTCGCGCGTTCAAAGAGAAAGTTCGTCAGACCATCAACGAAGGAGCGTACAAGGTTCTGGCGGAAAATACGGTTATCGAATACGCAGAACTCGGCGGCGACGCTGGTTACATCGGCGCGGCGGGAATTGCCAGAGCGGCGGTAGAATAATTAGCAATTTGTAATTAGCAATTAGCAATTACGCAAAGCGCCTCAATAATTGCTAATTGTCAATTGATAATTTAATTTATGCTACCAGAGCAGTCCGTTTTTTTCAACCGGGCGGTTGAGCTGAAGATAGATTTCAAATCGATGGTACAGCTGATCTGATTTGATTACCATCGGCGCTCGGGCTTCCATGATATTTTTGTAACTTCGAAAACTGGCTGGCGATTCGTAAACGGTCAGGCTGGGGTCGTTAACGACGCGCTTAGTCATTTGAAATTGTTGACGCAGCATCGTTGTAAAACGTCCCAGATGCCCGGTCGTCCCCTGAAATTGAATCTGCTGCAATTTTTTCTGGCTGTCAAAATAATAGGTTAGAACGCCTGTCAGGTCGTCCGGGGAAGACCCTGTAACCAGAGAAACGCGATATCCCTGTAAATTCATCGGGCCGACACAAGCTGTAACGAAATCCCAGTTTTGCTCTACCCAGTCGGGGGTGATGTCAAATCGGAACCAGAATTCCAAGCCAGTCAAATTTCGTTGAACGACAATATTTTGCTGAATGGGAGCCGCGACAATTTGAACGCCGGGCTGCGTCTGAACAATCTGACCGGGAACTTCCGAATAATAAACTACCGTTGACGGCGCGGGAGACTCGAGAATTGAAACGGGCGCATGTTCTGCCGCTGAACTGGACGAATCCGTATAAATCGGCTGGGCTGGAGAGTAGTCTGCCGGCTGCGGCTGTTGAGAGGGCGTGAACCCGACTTGATGAACAGTTCTTCCTGCGTTTGCCTGCGGTCTTTTCCACTGCAATTCGTTGGAATTAGCCGAACCGTTTAATTCCGCGTTTTGACGCTGCGTCAATTCGTTGAGCTGATTTACCGAATTTGAGTACGGAACCTGCGGCGAAACCGGCAGTTCAGCGCCGGACTTTTCGTCCGACGGGCTGGTTATCGAAAACAGGGAACTGGTCTGCGGTATATAGCTCAACAGAGGCGGAACCGCCGCGGCTATGGCTACAGCTGTCAACAGTACGGAAAATTTAGGCGCCATGTAAATCTACTTGATTTTTTTAAAATTTCAGTTATTATGGTTAATCGCCGGATTAAAACGATTAGAACCGTCCAATCGTTAAACAACATTATTATAGCTTAACAATCAACAGTTAATTATCAGTTATGACAACTCCCTCGGAAAATACCGACCCTCAAAATTCAGTTTGTAACGATTATTCGGATAATAACGAATCTCCGACTATAGATACGGAAAAAGAGATGTCGTTTATCGGCATTTTTATCCGAGGTTTGCTGATGGGATCTGCCGACGCAGTGCCTGGCGTTTCAGGCGGAACGATTGCGCTTATTGTCGGCATTTACCAACGGCTCATCACGGCTATCAGTCATTTCGACTTTCATCTGATCAAAATGCTGTGTACGTTTCGAATTCGCAAGGCGTTGGAATATACAGACTTTAAATTTCTTTTTCCTTTGGTTTGCGGCATTGTAACGGCTCTGGTTGCAGTTTTGAGTTCAATGACCTATCTGCTTTCCGAGCAGCGAATGTATACTCTTTCCGTCTTTTTCGGACTCATCGCCGCCAGCTGCGTTTTGGTGATCAAGAGAGTTCATCTTCATAAAATCGGGAGCTGGGCGCTGCTGTTTTTTGGGGCGGTTTTTGCTTTTTGGCTGGTGGGGCAGCCGTTTATGCAGAGTTCGGATCACGCCTATTCGTGGCTGTTTGTCTGCGGCATGATTGCCATCTGCGCCATGGTTCTTCCAGGAATCAGCGGTTCGTACATTCTTCTGATTTTGGGCGAATACGCGTTTATGTCCGGTTTGGTCAAAGAAACCGCTTCGGCTCTTCTTCATGGACGCATTCCCGCAACGGAACACCTGATTTCTGTTGCCGTCTTTTTTTGCGGCTGCGTCATAGGAATTATCGGCTTTACCAAGATTTTGAAAATCCTGCTGGCAAAGTTTGAACAGTCGACGCTGGCGATTCTGTGCGGGTTCATGGTCGGCTCTTTGAGAAGCCTTTGGCCCTTCCAGAAAATTGTAGACAACGCCGTGGCAGAACATCCTCTTTACGCCAACGTCGCCCCGCCAGACGTCCAAAGCGCTTTGATTGCCGCTTCTATCGCCATTGGATCAATGATAGCGCTTTTGGTTATTGAATACTTTGCCGGGAAACGCAAAAAATAGTTTTTCTCTTGTTCTGTTTAACGCACTTAAGAATTCAGAACTGTTCAAACGCCCCTTTGCGCGCGCTTTGAACAGGTTCTGATTCTCGTCTCGCTTGCGTTTCTCTGCGATTCTGCTTGACTCCCTTTCTACAATGTAATCATACAGGCGCGGTCGCTGTGATTGCGCTATAACTTTTCATGAGAACGTCTGACAATTTAACGGTGAGTTGCACAGGTTATTGCGTTTCATTTTTGGGAATGCGTTACAGGATTTCCAAAACGATTGTTAACGTTCTCTTTTTTAATGAAGGATCAAACTATGAGTTGCTGTACAAAAAACAATACGAAAGAAAATGTCAAAGACGACAAAAAGACCGGCTGCGATTCAGCTCAGACCGAGAATTGGAAAACGACTTCCGGAGAACATCCCGCCGAGGATTGCACGGACGATTCCTGCAAGATTCATCACGGCAAAGATTCGGAACAGAAACCCAGCGACGAGGGCTGCTGCAAATAGCGTAACAATTGGAAATTCACATTCATGTAAAAAAACCGGGAAGACTCCATCTTCCCGGTTCTTTTGGACATCACTCTCTAACAGGAGTATTGATTAGCGGTTCACTTCCAGACCGATAGTAAATCCGTGGACAAGGCTGTCGCCCTTATTGTTGTCCATGTTGATTCCCATTGCTCTTGTCATGCCTCCGATGGAGTAGTCCACCCTTTCAGCGGGGCGAGCAACGTTGCCAACATACATCAGGGTGTAACCCATTCTCAGATTGACCAGTTGAGTAATTTGAAGTTTTGCATTGAATCGAGCTTCGATAACCGGCGAGAACAACGTGTCAGTTCCATGATGGTTAAATGTGAACGACGTTGAGTTGATGTATCCCGGATATCCTTGCATGCCGATGTATTCGTAGTAGGTGTTTTGATATGTAATTTCTTCGCCATCTTGAATTTCGTTTTGTACGGTTTCATAGCGAGTGCTCAGGTTAGAACCCAAAACGCCATTCTGTCGGATGCTCTGATTGTTAATGGCAGCCATAAACTTGGTCTGGAAATCGAAAGTCCATCGTCCGTACGTACGGAAGTATCGCAAAGCAATTTGAGGACCGATAAGGTTGTTTTGAGCGGCTGTATCCCACCAGCTGTCAGACAAACATCCGCCTGTGCCGTAGACGTTGAATTCTTCACGGAACTGGAAATAACGAACGCCAAAGTCCATTTCCCAAATTCCATAGCGTCTTCCAAAACAGTCGCTCGGCATAAATCGGTACGTATAATTCAATTCGACGCCGTTGGTTTGAGTTTTGTTTGTAACTTCCAGAGACGAAAACTTAACGCCCAATTCGCCATAGACGTAAAGGGAGTCTACGTTGTTTTCGTTACCGGGAAAGACTTCGCTTTCCGTACCATTGATAGTCGTAATTCCATGTAACCAGGAATGATCCGTGCCCGGTTTGTCGGCGACGTCAAAGGCGACTTTCGCGTTTTCCATGGTGAAAGATTGCGTATACGGATTGATGTCGTAAATGCTTACGCCAATTCCGTGATGCCCCCACATGTAGCCAATGTCATAACGACGACCGCAAACCCAACCGCTGCTGAGCATGCCAGTATCGTATGAGCTGACGTCGGCGTCGCGAATGACTTCATAAGAGTCATTCGGGTTGATCGTAACAGTAGGAATCATCAGGTACGTATCTGCGGTACCTTTTTCCCGTTGTTCGTACGTTACAGGACGGTCTACATAGTAAACCAGTCCGCGCCCAACGTCAGAACCGATTGTTGAAACGCCAGGGCGGCTAATCCATGCCGCCATAAAGTCAATGTCGAAATAGAACCCTTCATTCGGTCTGGTTCCACCTCCATACGTTGTAGGAACGACCATGTCGAACGGCTGCATTGTCTCCAGGTTTTGTCCGAAACCCGTACCTGCGGATGCAATAACCAACGCTATTACCAGCAGGGTTTTCAATGTCCTTAGTGTGTGATACATTCTAAACACCTCGGGGAGAGAGTGATAATCCATAAACCAGTCGGGAGTGTTTCCCTACACTATTTTCCTACGACATCGCAGGAAAGAACAGGTTGTATTATTTCTATCGGCTCTTTATCCTCAATAGTTGAATAAGAATATAAAACTTTGAAGAAATCAATTGTTTTTTTGAAAAAAAAGTAAATATAGATAAAATAGACCATGCAAAGCAACGTTCAAAAGAATCCAAAGCTCTCAAAAAAAGATACTCTGTAAATCCGTCAGACGTGAATTTACAGAGTAAAAAAACTGTTATTTCAATCTCGAACCAAAAGATTACAGATTTCCATGGGGGCGTCAACGATGGCGTTGGCGTTGTTTTCTTCGAGTTCTTTTCGAGTGCGAAATCCCCACGTAACGCCGATGGCGAAAAAACCGGCGGCGTGAGCGGTTTGCATGTCTGTTGCCGTATCTCCAACGTAGAGAACGGATTCCGGCTTAACGCCAAGCTGATCCAAAATCGCGAACGCCCCGTCTGGAGCGGGCTTTCGAGGCGTGTCGTCTCGACCTCCGCGAACGGCAGAAAACAGATTGTCGCCAAAGAAATGAGAAATGCAGCTTTTTGTGAACTCGTCTGGCTTGTTGGAAAAGACAGACAGCGTCGCTCTCGCCGATTTAAGAGCATGCAGCGCTTCAACCATGCCGTCGTACGGACGCGTTTTATTGTGCCATCTATTATTATATTGAGCGGTGTACTTAGCCAGAAGCGTCTTGCCAAGTTCAATATTATTTAACTCTTCCGGCGGGAGAAGGCGTTTCATCAGCTCGTGAACCCCGTTGCCGACAAAATAGCGATAACATTCAACCGGATGAACCGGCAAACCGAGTTCTTCCAACGCCGCGTTGCCGGAATCCGCCAGGTCTTCCAGCGTATTGAGCAGCGTACCGTCCAAATCGAACATGACGTGAGTGTATTTCATGACAGTATTATTAATGATATAAAAAACAAATAACAGGTTAACGTCAACGTAATGTTGACAGTTAAATATTAAAACATTGGCAGGCGCTGAAAACAAAGGGATTAGCAGAAGACTCTCTTGATCCTCTGCTAAATCTTGTTAAGCGCCTACTTTCCCCGGCGTTTTGTCGACAAGCGCCTTCACGGGCGTTCAAAGTTCTTTAAGACTTTGAAGAATTGTATTCAATTCGTTTTGGAGTTGAACGTTATCCGGCACTTCTTCGACCAATCGCTGATGGATTTTCAGAGATTTCTCAAACAATTCCCGCGCGGCGGCAGCGTTTCCGGCGGATTGTTCTAATTCGGCAATACGCGCATACGAAATGCTCAAATTTTGCTGGACGTCAACGTTATTCGGCATCTGAGCGGCAAGCCGAAAATCAATTTCCAAAACCTTATCGCACCAATCCCGTGTAGCGGCAACGTTTCCAGCAGCGTACTCCAAATAGCCAAGACGCTCGTAAGAGACTCTCAAATTCCGCTGGGCATCAACGTTATCCGGCATCTGGTCGGCAAGCCGCTTGAATATTTTCATCGTCTTCTCGTACCAATCCCGTGCGGTAGAGATATTTCCAGCAGCTTTTTCCATATCGCCAAGACTAATATACGCCATACATAATTTACAGTATGAAGCAATCTGAAGTTTCTGAATTTTGACATTCCTTGGCATGACATTAACCAGATTTTGTAAAATATCCAGAGCCTTCTCGTACCATTCCCTCGCGGAGGCTATGTTTTTGGCGGCGTACTCCAAATCGCCAAAACGGCTATATGAAATACTCAAACCCCTCTGGGCGTCAACGTTATCCGGTATCTGGGCGGCAAATCGTTGGTATATTTCAAGAGATTTCTCATACCATGTCCGTGTGGCGGAAACGTTTCCTGTAACGTACTCCAAATAGCCAAGACGCTCGTAAGAAACTCCCAAATTCCACTGAACGTCAATACTATCCGGCATCTGGTCGGCAAGCCGCTTGAATATTTTCATCGTCTTCTCGTACCATTCCCGTGCGGTAGAGATATTTCCTGCAGCTTTTTCCATATCGCCAAGACTAATATACACCATACATAATTTACAGTATGAAGCAATCTGAAGTTTCTGAATTTTGACATTCCTTGGCATGACATTAACCAGATTTTGTAAAATATCCAAAGCCTTCTCGTACCACTCCCTAGCGGAGGCTATGTTTTTGGCGTACTCCAAATCGCCTAATTTACTGTACAAAACGCTCAAATCTCGATGGACGTCAACGTCGTCTGGCATCAGGTCGGCAAGCCGAATGCTGATTTCTAGAGTCTTCTCGTACCAATCTCTCGCAGCAGCAACATTTCCAGCAGCTTTATCCAAATCGCCTAGACATTGGTACAAAATGCTCAAATCTCGCTGATTATCAACGTTATCTGGCATCAAATCGGCAAGTCGCTTGTGTATTTCCAAAGCTTTCTCGCACAAATCCCGCACAATAGTAGCGTTTCCGGCGGTTTGCTCCAAAACGACCAGGCATTCGTACAAAGCGCTCAAATTCCGCTGATCATCAACGTTATCTGGCATCAAATCCGCCAGTCGCTTACGTATTTCCAAAGCTTTCTCGAACCACTCCCGCGCAGCGACAGAGTTTCCTGCGGTTTGCTCCAAATCGGCAAGACATTCGTACAAAGCGCTCAAATCCCGCTGGGCGTCAACGTTATCTGACTTTAGATCGGCAAACCTCTTGCGAATTTCCAAAGCTTTCACGTACCAATCTCTCGCAGCAACAGTGCTTCCGGCGACTTTCTCCAAATCGCCAAGTCTTTCGTACGAAGCTTTCAAATCTCGTTGAGCGGTGACGTTATCCGGCATTAGATCGGCAAGCCGACGATCAATTTCCATAGTCTTCTCGAACCATACCCGCGCAGCAACAGCGTTTCCGGCGGCTTTCTCCAAATCACCAAGTCTTTCGTATGAAGTACCCAAATCTCGCTGAACAGTAACATTATCCGGTATTAGATCGGCAAGCCGCTTGCGGATTTCCAACGCTTTCTCGAACCATTCTCTCGCAGCAGCAACGTTTCCGATGTCATTCTCCAAATCACCAAGACGATTGTATGAATAGCTCACCCCTCGCTGGATGTTAACGTTATTCGGCATCAAGTCAGCTAGCCGCTTACGAATTTCCAAAGCTTTCACGTACCATTCCCGCGCGGCAGCAGCGTTTCCGATATCATTCTCCAAATCGCCAACGCGCTCGTACGAAACACTCAAACCTTGCTGGGGGCTAACTTTATCCGGCATCAGATCGGCAAGTCGATGATCTATTTCCAAAGACTTCTTGAACCAATTCTGAGCAGCGGCAGCATTTCCGGAGGTTTTCTCCAAATCGCCAAGGTTACAATATGAAGCGCTTAAATCTCGCTGAAAATCAACGTTATCCGGGAACTTGTCAGCCAGCCGCTTGCGGATTTCCAATGCTTTCTCGAACCAATTCCGCACAGCGGCAACATTTCCGATATCCCTCTCCAATACACCAAGACGATTGTATGAATTGCTCAAATTCTGCTGGGCTAGAACTTTATTTGGCAACATGTCAGCCAGTCGCTGGAATATTACCAAACCCTTCTCGTACCAATCTCTCGCGGCAGCAATGTTTCCGACAGTTTGCTCCAAATCGCCAAAGCGATTGAACAAAACGCTCAAATCTCGCTGGGTTTGAACGTTATCCGGCATCTGGTCTGCAAGCCGTATGCTGATTTTCAGAGCCTTCTCGTACCAATCTCTCGCAACAGCAACGTTTCCGGCGGTTTTTTCCAAACCTCCAAGGCGTCGGTACAAATCACTCAAACCTTGCTGATCGTCAACGTTATCCTGCATCTGATCGGCAAAACGCTTGTATATTTCCAAAGCTTTCTCGAACCAATCCCGCGCAGCGGAAGAGTTTCCAGCAGCGTTCTCCAAATCGCCAAAGCGATTGAACAAAACGCTCAAATCTCGCTGGGTTTGAACGTTATCCGGCATCTGGTCTGCAAGCCGATGGCGGATTTCCAGAGACTTCTCGAACAAATCCCGCATCGCGGCAACATTACCGGCAACGTCCTCCAATTCGCCAAGCCTTTCGTACGCAATGCTCAAATTCCGCTGAGCGTCAACGTTATCCGGTTTCAGGTCTGCAAGCCGCTGGCTGCTTTCCCGTAATTTTACGTACCATTCCCGCGCGGCAGCAGCGTTTCCGGCGTCATTCTCCAAATCGCCAAGTCTGAAGTACGTAGCGCTCAAATTCAACTGGGCGACAACGTTATCAGGCATAGCTTCGGCACTTATTTTGCAAATTAAATGAAGTAAAATAAACACATCCAGAGCATCTTTCATTTTACCAAGCGTATTAAGGATGTCCCCGGCGCCCCCCATCATCCAAACAAGATTCCGATCTATTCCCTTACCAGAAGTCTCCACGATACAGTGTTCAGCCAGCAGTTTGAGGAATTCAGAAACCGGAGTGATATTCCAGGAATTTTCTGAAACACACCAGAACGCCTTGTCTTTAAAAAGTAAAATTTTGCATTTGACCCAAATTCTAGAGAGCATTCTATTCTGAACGTCTTCTGAAATGCTCTGTTTTACCGTATCTGCAACCAAGCGATGAATACGGGCAATGTTTGGTTCGTCTGCCAAAGGCGCAAGGAGGCTGTATCCGGCAAGGTCGTCGAGAATTTTCTTTCCTTCTCCTTCGTCAAGACCAACCAACTCGGGAAGCCAGCCAAACCCAACGGCGTCGGGAGCCATCATAGATGCAAATTCCAGGGCTTTGCGCGCGTTTTCAGAAAGCGCCAAAAGCGTCGATTCCAGTACTGTCGCCACCGTGTCAGCTGAATGTCGCGTAAGTCTGCGGGTTCTATCAGCCATAACCTGGAAGGTTTCTGGATGGGACACTACCATGCGTTCATACTGTTGCTGATAGGTAACGTCCAGATTTCTTGCCAGATACGACCCGGTAAGTTCCACGACAATGGTGAAGCCGTCCAAACTCTGAGCTATTTGACGAGCAGCTGAAATCTCCGCGGCATCCGGACCGAAAGGACGGAAGTTGCTCAGAAGCTCGACCGATTCGTCTTCACTCAAACGATCAACATTTTCGGAATGAATGTACGGAAATTCATTTGGCGCTTCTCGAGTGGTGATGATAACATGAAAATACTCGGGAAGGATAGCAAGATTTTCTTGCCAGATCAGTTCCAGTTGGTTCACGTTGTCAAGAATAAGAAGAAGGTGCGCTCCGAGCGAGTTGAGATTGCCTGCGTCTTTATTCTGCTGGACGATTTCATCCCGCTTTGCTTTCAAATGATTAAAAAGAAATGCGAGCTTCTGTTGATCGGTTCCTTTGGGCAATTCCCAGCCGTTCATTTCCGCAATCCCGCAAGAAAGCAGAATATCGGTCAGGGATGATTTATTCTCACAATTCACAAAGATACGACCCAGCTGGTAATCCCATGCAAAGGCGTGTCCGTAAGTAAGAGCGAGTTCTGTTTTACCGAAACCGCCCAGACCAGTCAGAGCGGAATACGACGCTGCTGCTTTCTCGCTAAGGGACTTGCGAAGAGAACGAAGGTTTTCACGTCGACCGACAAAATTCTCATTGTACCGCGGATACAAAGCATTATTAGGCGATTTCTCGGCGTTGTCCTGACGCTGAACTCTGTCCTTGACCTGCTCACGTAAGGAATTGAGCGCATCGCCGATTTTTGCACGTTCTAAATCGTGCATGTCAAATTGGGGTCCAGACTGGATTTTACGAATCTGGCTGAGCCAATTCGGAAAACGAGCCTGAAGTTCTTCTGGAATAGAGGGAATCGTTTTCGCCTGATAATCATACATCTGGGCTACGTCAACGATAAGCATTGGCGCAGTTCCCTCTCCAAGCATTCGACGGTGCATTTCGTGCTGCATCCACCAGTCGAACTCTCGAGCGCAGTATTCGCTTTTAAAATATCCCGGCGATAAAAGCACGATGAGAAATCGCGAGCCGGCGAGGCTGGAACGGATTTTATTATCCCAGTCCGACATGTTTTTGATTTCTGACTTATCGAAAAAGACCTTGATTCTCCCGCCGAACATTTTCTTATGTTCCGTTGAATTCCGAAGCTTTTCTACGAATGCGTCAACAAAGCCGGGCTTGCCGTCTTCGGATACGTTGTCAGCGTGAGCGTAACTGATGAAGTAGTCGTAATCGTATGGCATGATTGTTCTCCTTTGAATAAAAAACTGTTGAATAAAAAAATACTTTTAATTGATTATACGAAATCGAAGAAAAAAAGTAACAGGGAAAATAATCATGCTTTATGCATGAGCGGTCATAGGAAAGCTGTCTGCTTTGCGTTCTGACCGCTTAACGCTTAACACGAAGTCCGATATCAGCGTTTGCCCGAGGTTGACCGGTTATGGATTATTTCTCGAAATAGCAGCGATAAACGGGCTGTCCGTTTTCGCGAGTTCGCTTTTCAAAATGGGTTCTGTAGTCCATCGGGTCGTTAGCCGGGGTTTCGTCAACCGGGAACGGTCCTTTAAACTGGGAGATTTCCTTGATCAGTTCCAAAGCCGTTTGATAGTATTCTTCAACATCCGTCCAGAAATGAAATTTCCCGCCAACTCTCAGTACCCTATATATATTACTGACAATAACCGGGTTGATAATGCGTCGTTTGCGGTGTTTTTTCTTCCACCACGGGTCGGGAAAGTAAATATGAACCGCTTCGACGGAGTCGTTTTGAAGGTTAGTTGTAAAGATGGGCGTTGCGTCGCCGGAAATCATCATCGCGTTGGATACGCCCTGTTCGTTGTTGGTTTTTGCCAGCTGTAAGGCGCAGTAAGCGGCGTAATTATTGGCGACTTCGATTCCTAAAAAGTTGTGGTTTGGCGTTTTTACAGACTCGTGAGCCATAAAAAGCCCTTTTCCCGAACCGATTTCCACTTCCAGGGGCTGCTGAACGGGAAAAATGGACTCGGCGCGCCAGTTTTCGTCCAGTTCGCGGCCGTTTATAAGATACTTCTCAAAGTCGAGACGGTGGGTAATTTTTCGCAAGTATCGGCGAGGCATGGTGTTATTGCTCTGATATAAGGGATGAAGAATTTACGCAAGCTGTCAACGAGAACAGAATTCGACATCGTTGACATCTCTCAGAGAGATGCGTTAAATTCTGTAAATATATATGTAATTGTACCAGAACTGAAAGAAATATCAAGCCCCGTTGACGTCTGAATTCGCCACTGACTTCAGAACAGACAGAACAAAAAACAAGAGTTATTTGGGCGGCAGAGGAGGTCTGCGCCATGAACGAATGTTGTTAAACATGGTTCGAACTGGTTCAGATCTGTTTTTAGAGCAGCTGAAACCGTAATCAACCAGATACCCGGTTGACTGACCAGTTAATTCTCCCTGAGGCGAATACTGTCGCGTATCGAAAGAGATGGTTTCCCCAGGAACCGATAAACTGATTAAGGAAGTCGTTACGGTTTTTCCTTGAGAGGTTTCGTCCGTTTGTTCGCATTTCCAAACATAATGGACTTTCCCCATTACAGAATAAGGAAACGACGTTGGCGAGAGTTGATAAAGCGAACTGACTGACAGACGATTTTCTTCTCCCTCCTTTTTCAGGTAAACTTTGCGTTCCTGACGCAAAATCTGGGGTAAATGAGCGCTGGCGTCGCTTCGCCACGTTTTAATTTCTACTCGTTTATTCTCGTTTTCAAATACAATCTGTTCCCAAAAACAGGGATAGGACGCGCCTTCAATTTCCAGAACCAGATCTGCTTTGGTTTTGAAACTTATCGGTTTCATGTCAGAGCTTTCTTCCCAGTAATTTGATCCGGTGATTTTAGGCGGGGCGTTCCATTTTCTGCCCGCTCCGCTCAAAGCGGATTCCCATGTCAGAGTAAACTGCTCAGGAAGAATCTGAGAAAGCGTAATAGTATATTCAGCCGCTGAATGGCGAGAATTCAATCTGGGAGTTTTTTCAGACGTTTCGTCCGAACGAATGACTCGGATTCGTTTCCATGAACCTTCTGGAAACCGTCCCCATGGATGCGAGGAGGCGATTTGATAAATATAATCCTCGGAAACTATGGTATTGTGCTCGGAATGGATCGAAACGTCTCGTATAAAAGCAGGCGGTTCCGCCAACGAATTTTTTCCTTGTTTAGCCTTTCGATGAAGCTCGTTTTGACGATGCTGCAGAAAACGCAACCGCGGCGAGGGAAGATTCAAATCGCGGACGGTCGAAGCAGGAACGAGTTCTATATCCGGCGTTTCCAGTTGAGGAGCCATATCATTTGGAACAGCGAAGTCGGATTCGGATTCTTCCGTAAACGGGACGTCGGCGTCAGACTCGATTTGCGCCTGCAGCGGTCCAGAAAGCAACAATAACGCCATGATCAACAATAACGACGTCGATAGAAAACGGAGTCGAATCATGGCTATTGGCGGAGTTACTATGTTGAGCTGTCAGCAGAACGTCAAAACAATTCGTTCATGACGTTATTCTGACAAAAACTAAATAATACAGTCTATCACAGGTATCGGAAAATCTGGCGGGATAATTTAATAAACTTAGCAATCCGATTAATCTACAAATATTATTACTTTTTTATGAAATATTTCAATAGGGGGGTGAAGGAAAACGCCCAAACTTTTCTGAGAAGATAGATAAGATGAACGAAAATTCAATACAAAGGGACTATTCACAAATCGCAGCGGCGCTTACAGCTGCTGTTTCGTTACCGTCTAACAATAATGGCTCGGCATGGAAGTTTTATACGCCTCTGAAACTTTATTTATAGCTATCCTCAATTTCTGTAAGAATAATTTCAGCGGCTTTTTGAGCGGCGCCGGGGCGGCAAACGTGACTCTTGAGTTCTGTCAGCTTGTCTTTTTTTCTCTCGTATTCTTCCGGGTCGGAAATCCAGGCGAGGATTTTCTCTGCAATCGCTTCAGACTTGTCTCGAGCCGTCAGATATTCTGGAAAGAGCGCTTCGCGAGGATCGGGAGCAATCGGCAAGTCCGGCGCGTTCGCGGGGACAGCCCCGTATTCCAACAGGTTGACCAGCGTTATATATTTTACTTTTCGGAAAATGCTTTGCAGGAACATGCCCAGCCAGCAGGTCTTGTACAGAATTACCGACGGAATTGTATAGTACAGCAATTCCAAAGAAACGGAACCGGAAACCGCCATAACGGCGTCTGACGACGCCATAATCTTTGACGCCGTCCCCACTTCAATAACGATGTCGTCCAATCGGGATTTCGCGGCTTTAGGCGCGATGATTCCCCAGTGCTCGTCTTTAAATGCGGCAACTCGAAACTGAATCGGCGTGGCAGAAACCTGAGCAAATCGTTCCTGAATGATTCGCGCCGCTTTGAGAAATGTTGAAATATTCTGCTCGACTTCCTGTGTACGCGAGCCGGGCAGAATGCCTATCTGAATTGCTTTTTTCGTTGAGTCCTTAGTAGATGAGTAGGAAGTAGGGAGTAGGGAGTAGGGAGTAGTATTAAAATTCGCCTCTGGCGAATTACTATTCCCTATTCCCTATTCCCTATTCCCTAACTCCAGCTTCTCCGTTTCATCAAAAAACGGATGACCAACATAGACGCATCTGCAGCGTTGATCCTGAAACCATTGCGTTTCAAACGGCAGACCGGACAGAACGCAGTCCACCCATTTACGCATCTTTCGGACTCGCCATTGCGCCCAACCCCAAATTTGAGGCGGAGAATAATAATATACCGGAATGCCGGCATTATGAGCGCGTTTGGCAATATGCCAGTTGAAACCAGGATAGTCAATGAGAACGACAGCGTCCGGCTTTTCGATTTCAAAATAGTCCTGCGCCTGCGCGGCAAGATTGAAAAACGTTTTGATATTCCACAAAACGCGCCCCAGCCACATCACCGCCAGCGACGTCAGGTCGAACAAAATTTCCGCCCCCGCCTCTTCCATTTTGGGTCCGCCGAACCCGACGCATTGCAGGTCGTCGCCGTACATGCTTTTCAATGCGCGAATCAGGTTGGCGCCATGAACGTCCCCGCTGGGTTCTCCTACAGAAAAGAATATTTTCATCGTATAAACGCCTCTACTAACGCTATGTCCTGACTGGGAAGAACCGTTCTCAAATCCAGCGTCAGAACGTCTTCCGCCGCGGTTCCCAAAACGGCAGGCGAACCTTGAGTCAACCGTCTGCTTAATTCTGCAGACGTCATGCCTTTGGGGTGAATAACAATCCGACACGTCGGCATTTTTATCGACAGCCACTGATTTGCCGCCGTTGACTGCTCAACGATTTCTGTTTTAGCTTCGTTTACCCAGTCGGAAACGACAATTTGTTTTTGAATCCGCTGCGCTCGATTGGCAAGATTCGCCTCGGAAAAATGCAGTATCTGTTCAATGGGAATCGAATTGACGCCGCGATCCGGCTGAGAGTACAGCAATAACGTCTGCTCCAACGCCGCCAGCGTATATGGACTGCAAAGAACTGCGTTCGCCAGCAAGTCCGTCCGGCATTGGTCAATAAACGATTTCCTCCCCAAAATCACGCCGCAGGCAGGACCGCCAAACAACCCTGCGCTTCGCATAATAACGACGTCTGCCCCGTCCGCCAAAACAGACGCCGCGCTGACGGTATTCTTTCCGCCAATCAGACCATACAAACCGATGTCGACAATAAGCGGAATCTTCCGAAGTTTGGCGATTTTGGACAATTCTGCAATTGACGGTCCAACGCGCCCTGATTCCTTGTCATCAGCGCTGCAAATATACAAAAAAGCTCGAACGTTGTCTGGAAGAGAGTTGAAATCGTCTGCCGACGTTTGGTTGACGCTTCCCACTTCCAGCATTGTACAGCCCGACTCCTGAAGAATATCCGTAATCCGACTGCCAGAGGGAAGTTCGAACAAATGTCCTCGGCTTATCGCAACAGGCGCTTCCGGATTTTGACCTGGGCGTTTATTTAACGCGTGAAGAATCAAAAACCAGCCGGCAGTCGCCGTATTGACCGGCATGACGCTTTCGGCGCCGGCAAGCTTATTAATCAGAGATTCTACGCTTCTGAGCAGCTGAGCGTTGTCCCATTTTCCAACCGGACGCCCCATCGCGGCGTAATCTTTCGCCAAATCCGTCATGACGTTAATCGCCTGACTTGCCAGCGGGGCGGCGCCCAACTCCGGAGGAAACAGACGTCCGGTCGCATTTATCGTTGGAACAAGACGCGCCGGTTCATTTTGCAGCAGTTTGTCAGCAATCCGATCCGCGACTTCCGTTACTGTCGGCAAAGACATATCCAGAGCGGACTCTTTCGTTTGGAGAGCCAGTTCGCCCAAAACCAAAAGAGCGGTCGACACTACTTCCCCGCGATTGAGTTTGGTTATCAATCCCTTTACCAGCGGAACTTCAAGGATTTCGTTTATGGTTGGCAGATTCATGGATAATTCGTAATTGACGCCAAGCGCCTCAATAATTAATAATTGCTCTTTGCTAATTATTATAACCAATTTCTCTTTCTTCTCAAAGGGGAATTTCTTCCTAAAGGGGGACTTTTACCAAAAAATAAAAAGAGTAAAATATAAGAAAATTTGATGTACGGAATTACGCAAAGCGTAAACTACTCCGTGGGTTAAAACCCACGGCTATTGATATTGAACCGCTAAAGCGGTTCTAGCAGAACGCTGTCGCGTCTGTTTTATAACTGCCTATTGCCTAATGCCTAAATATATTCTTACTATCGAGAGTTCCTGCGACGAAACCGCAGCTGCGGTTATCGGCGACGACGGCGTTGTCTATGCGGACGCGCTGGCGACTCAGGAAAAGCTGCACGCTCTTTACGGCGGCGTCGTTCCGGAACTGGCGTCCAGAGCGCATTGTCAGCGCATCAACCCGATTCTGGACTTGACGCTTAAAAAAGCGCAGGAGCGAATCCCCGGCTTTACATTTAATCAGCTTTCCGCCATCGCCGTTGCCAACGCGCCGGGACTGGCGGGGTCGCTGCTGGTTGGTCTAACGGCGGCGAAAACTCTGGCGGTTGTTTTCGATAAACCGCTCATTGCCGTTGACCATCTTCAGGCGCACCTGTACGCCGCCCAGCTCTACGCCAACTCTCAGGCAAGAGAAGCGGGATTAGAACCAACGAGCGTCTTTCCCTGCGTCGGACTGATCGTTTCTGGCGGACATTCCACGATCTACGAATGCAAATCGCCCATTGACTTCGTAACTCTCGGCTCAACCATCGACGACGCCGCAGGCGAGGCGTTTGACAAAGTCGCCGCCATGCTCGGTCTGCCCTACCCCGGCGGTCCGAGCATCCAAAAAGCCGCCGTAGACGGAAACCCCAAAGCGTACAATTTTACCCGTTCGCTGCTCAACGACCCGTCACGTCTGGATTTCAGCTTCAGCGGTCTGAAAACAGCAGTTCGATACGAACTTGTCGGACCGGGCGAACGCGACTTCCCCGATCTGTCCAATCAGCCTCAGCGTCGAGCCGACCTGGCGGCGTCGTTCCAGGCGGCTGTCGTAGACTGTTTGGCGGGAAAAGCGGTTTTGGCTCTGAAAAAGACGGGCTATAAAACCCTCTGCGTCGGCGGCGGCGTGGCAGCGAACAAAGCGCTGCGAGAGCGTCTGGAAAAGGAATCCAAAAACAGACGGTTCAAACTCTATATTCCGCCGTTAAAACTCTGTACAGACAACGCCGTCATGGGAGCGGTCGCCTGGGAAATGTTCCGCGCCAACCGCTTCGCCGATCTGTCCCTCGATATTGTCCCGGGATTGAGAAGACCCAATTGACCTCTGATTCGCACAAAGCGCCCTTTAGCAAATTCGAGGGCGCTTCAACGCGATACGTCATTGCTTCTAATCAAAACTTTTAGCTGTAAAATCGCCGTTGTAGCCGTTGAGCTTGCCTTCAAAGACTACTTCGCGAACTTTCACTTCATGTACACTCTTGAATACAGCGGCTAATTCCGGATTGATTCCGGCAACTTCATCCATTGAAAACGCGACCGATTTGTCGGTAATCCGTGCGTCATTCTTCTCCTTGCCAATTTTAACAACTCCAGTATTTTGAATTAAGCCAGGGGTCATAATAATCAAATCAACATAGGTGCGAGAATCTGTTCCGCCTACGCCGCTAATCTGCAGCGGGAAGTAAACAAACCTGGACTTAAAACGATAAATAATCGCCGCTTTATCAGAAGAATTCTCTCTAACCTCAGTCAAGTCAAAAGCAAAGTAACGGAACCCGCGTTTGAAATACTCGCCAACAATTTTTTCCGTCTTCGCATCAATCAAAGCCGCGGCTTCATTGTTATAAGTTTTTGCAACGTAGGCGGTAACCTCTCTTTTGAAATCGTCAATGTTATCCAGCTTTAAAACAAAAATATTGTGGGGAGAAATAATGCGTTGATATTCATAATAGGAAATAGGCACCACTTCAGAAGGTGGAAGTTTACTATACAAAAGCTTGCGCGTCTTTAAAAAAATATTTGGATCCACAACCTGTATATCAATTGGTCGCCCCGGCAACGGCATAACGCTCAACATGGGAATGTCTTCCCCTACTCTCGACTTCTCATTTGTCGTCAGAATGAGCGTCTCCTCGCCTCGATCGTCTTCATATCCATTCCAGGCAATTATGGCTCGCTGGCTGCTTTCTTTAAAGGTTCCAGAAAGAATGTCAAAATTATCTATGAAGTGATTTTGAACAATTTGAGGAACAGGAGGAATTTCAACCAAGTCGGTTTCTGATGTTTCAGGCGCAGGTCGAGCAATCCAATTCCTGGGCAACTCTGGACAAATTTCAGGTTTGTTAATCACATGACCCAGATTCCAATCCCTATTATTGACCTTAATGTTAATAAGGGGTTGACAAGCTGATTGTGGACGGCTGCGCCATTTGTACGGATAGATCATCATTTTCCCGTCCGCCAATGCAACGCGGGAAACCAGAACGGAACAGATAAACGCAGCAACAAGGGTTGAAATAACGACAAATCGTTTCATCAGTACTTCTCCATAAAAGGGTTTGATTCATTTATCGGATAACGCTAACAATTCCCGAATCTTTCATTTCTGGATTGCTGTACTCTCACATGATTCTCGATTAACAATTCTTTTGCTGTGAACGCGAACTCGAATCTAAGCAGGCGGTTAATCTTTGTCAACGCGATTCTTTTTTTCTGACCAAGTTCGTATAACATGACCGTCGTCGTCAAATTCGGTTAGCGTTTGCTGATCCTGTTGACGAAACTTTGGCGAAATGCGAATGTCCTCTTCAATGCTGTTTTTTGCTTCTTTATAGTCGTCAACCAAAACTGACCCCAATTCATTAAAGAAATCGTCAGAAGTAATTTTTTGATATCTTTTAACCATACCATGTTGAACAGAATGAGACAAAAAGGCGTTCATAAAAAGAGTTCTATCATGCGTTACAATTGAAACCTCGCCGCTGCCGTCAGAACATCCTATCGGGTTTGTAGAACCCCAATTAATAGTTCCTATTCCGTTTAACAACAGATAAAGGAAAGAGGAGTCGGCACATAAGCATCGAACACGCAGCATTTCGCTTGTGTATTCAGAAGCGCTGTCTGTAATCAAAACGTTCAAACGATGCTCTTTGCTTTTCATCGCTTTTATGATCGAAGAACGCTTTATGCCAATTGTTCCCAAATTCATGTGATCTGCATCAGTAGCAATTGGAGACAATGCGTGAACGTGGTTCTCTGGAGTCTTGTCTGCGCCATTCAAATGTACGGCACAAGAATGACAGAGAATGTACACAAACAGAGCGTCGTCTGGGTCAGCGTACTGAGCCATTTTTTTACAGTGTTCCAGAATACTTACAGGGTGAGCTTCATTGTCGCTAAGGCAGGTAAAAGAGGCGATGTATCGACCGCCTGCTCTAATGCCAATTGTTGCCATATCGTTTTCAAACATCCTTCGCGACCTTTCAACAATGTTTCGCGTATCCCTGGCTTTTGTTCCCCAAACAAACAACACGTGGATTTTGGGATCGCGAGCCATCGCGGGTTCGAGTAAAGTCAAAAGCGCAATCGCCATAAACAAACCAACGGTCAGAAATCTCTGAATTGTTTTCATATCAGGTTCCTTTCTTTGATTATTTCAATCTTCGGTTAAAAAGAAAGACAATAAACGACAAACATAAAACGAACGACAATCCGCCTTGCCATCGTTATGAAATGTCGATTGTATTCCACCTATCCGCTAATCTGAAATTCATTTATCTTTGTCAACGCGATTCTTTTTTTCTGACCAAGTTCGTATAACATGACCGTCGTCGTCAAACTCGGTCAGAGTTTGCTGATCCTGTTCACACAATCCGAACAAAATGGGATGGTCATTTTCAAAAATTTTTCTTGCATATTTATAGTCGTCAACCAAAACTGAACCCAATTCATTAAAGAAAACTTCAGACGAGATTCTTTGATATCCTTTAACCATGCCATGTTGAACAGGATGAGAAAAAAAAGATCCCATAAAAAGAGTTCCATCACGCGTTCCAATTGAAATCTCGCCGCTGCCGTCAGAACCTCCTGCCGGGTTTGTAGAACCCCAATTAATAGTTCCTGATTCGTTTAACAACAGATAACGGAAAGAGGAAAAGCCTGCACATAAGCATCGAGCTGTGCCCATTTCGATTGTATAATCAGAACCGCTGTCTGTAATCAAAACGTTCAAACGATGCTCTGTGCTTTTCATAGCTTTTATGATCGAAGAACGCTTTATGCCAATTGATCTAAAATTCATATGAAATCTGTCTGTTGCACAAGGAGACAACGCATGAATTCGCTTGTAGGGAGTATTATTGGGTTCTGTATCCAAAACAATCGAAGCTCCGTGACAAAGAATATAAACAAACAGAGCGTCGTCTGGACCAGCTTCCTGAGCCATTTTTTTACAGTGTTCCAGAATCTTTGCAGGATGAGCGTCATCGCCGCTAAGGCTGGTAAAAGAAGCAATGTATTGACCGCCTTTGCAAATGTCAATTTCATCCATTTTTTCCTCAAACGTCATTCGAGACCTTTCAACAAAGCTCCGCGTATCCCTGGCATTTGTTCCCCAAACAAATAACACGTGAATTTTGGGATTGCGAGCCATAGCGGGTTCGAGTAAAAGCAAAAGCGCAATCGCCATAAACAGCCCAACAGTCAGAAATCTCTGAATTGTTTTCATGTCAGGTACCTTTCTTTAATAATCTCAATCTACGTTTAGAATGAACTACAATAAACGACAAACATAAAACGAACGAGAACCCACCTTGCCAAAAGCGATAATAGTTCAGCAAAGTATTAAACAACACCCCCGGGAATTTACATTCCCGGGGAGTTGAGTAATCTTATTCTTCATTAGCTAACAGATAGGAAACAACAAGATTGTTATTAATACCATCCGCCTCTATATCTCTGTTGCGGATATGCGTTCCGACCAGGAACGGGTTGATTAGCTCCAGGCTGAGTTTGCTGATAACCGGATTGACCAGGTTGAGCGCCTCTGGGCTGAGCTTGCTGATAGCCGGGTTGAGTTTGCTGATAGCCGGGTTGAGTTTGCTGATAACCGGGTTGAGCTTGCTGATAGCCGGGTTGACCAGGTTGATTACCTCTGGGTTGAGCTTGCTGATAGCCGGGTTGAGTTTGTGGATTTACACCAGGCTGTCCAGGCTGATTACCTCTGGGCTGACCTTGTTGATTTACGCCAGGTTGTCCAGGTTGATTACCTCTGGGCTGACCTTGTTGATTTACGCCAGGTTGTCCGGGTTGATTACCT
>JAZUMX010000662.1:0-1819 GCA_045603865.1 Thermoguttaceae bacterium | reverse complement strand
AACAAGAGCAAAAAGAACAAGGCGGCGAAGCCGAGCCGGAATACTTCTACGATCCCGCGTCGGAAGGACCTCAGCATAAAGTTCAAGTCTCGCCCTTCTGGATGGGGAAATGCGAAGTTACGTGGGACGAGTATTTGTCCTGGCTGACAGGGCAATCCGGAAGACTGCGTAAAGAGTCAGACGAGCCGGAAACGGCGAACTCGCAAATGGCGGACGCGATTCCCTGTCCTTCCGCTTGCGCCTATACCGACATGACTTGCGGCATGGGCAAAGACGGACGTTACCCCGCTATCAACGTTACTCCGTTTGCCGCCAAACTGTACTGCAAATGGCTAACTGCCGTTACCGGACGTCTGTACAGATTGCCGACTGAAGCGGAATGGGAATACGCCTGCCGCGCCGGTACGACTGGTCCGTACAGCTTCGACGCTGCCGACATCGACGACTACGCGGTGTACTACGACAACTGTTCCGACAAGTACGCTAAAGTCGGAACGAAAAAGCCGAATCCGTGGGGTCTGTACGATATGCACGGCAACGTCTGGGAAATGTGTCTTGACAAGTACGAAGTCAACGGGTATAAAAAGCTCATCGACGCTACGCAAGGTAAGACGCTCATTGACCCGCTCAACCCAAGCGGCAGCGCCGAGTACAAAGTCGTATTCCGCGGCGGTTCCTGGAACGACGACCCGGAACGACTCCGCTCCGCCGCTCGCTGGGCGTCTCACAAAGACTGGAAGATGCAAGACCCGCAGATCCCGCAGTCCATTTGGTACTACACCGATTCTCAGTGGGCTGGCTTCCGCATCGTTCGACCGCTCAATCCGACAACCGCCGCTCAAGCCAAACAGTACGAGCCGGACTTCGAACATTACGACGCCTACATGAAAGACCGCGGCAAGCGCGAATAGTTTCTTTCGTCATGAGCATTCATGAATGAGGAATGAGGAGTTGACGCAAGCAGCCAGCGCCAGCGTTTTATCAGAACATAAACGCTTGCTGGCGAACGGCGATACGCCGCCGACTTGCATCAATTCCTCTTTCCGTTTATTCTTCCATTTTCTTTTTTTCGCTTTCTGTTACTATCAACCATGAAAAAGATACTTATTATTGCAGGGGACTTCGTTGAAGATTACGAATTGATGGTTCCGTTTCAGGCGTTACAGGCTTTTGGATTTACCGTAGACGTTGTCTGCCCGGACAAAAAGGCTGGAGATTTAATTAAAACGGCAATCCACGATTTCGAAGGCGATCAAACCTATACGGAAAAGCCGGGACATCGTTTTGCTCTCAATGCGGACTTTGCAACCGTTAATCCGGCGGACTATGCCGGGCTGCTCTTGCCGGGCGGCCGCGCTCCGGAATACCTTCGTCTGAACGAAAAGGTTTTGGAAATCGTCCGCTGGTTTGCTCAGCAAAATCTGCCCATAGCCGCGACGTGCCATGGAGCTTCGATTCTCTGCTGCGCGGACGTTATTAAAGGGAAACTCATTTCCGCCTATCCCGCCTGCGCGCCGGACGTCAAAATGGCAGGGGCGAATTACGCCGACATTCCAATCGATCAGGCTGTTACAGACGGCAATTTCGTTACCGCTCCCGCTTGACCTGCCAACGGACCGTGGATTCAACAGTTCGTTAAATTGTTGAACGCAAATATATAGTTTAGTTAGAAGTGAGAAGTTTAACCACTCCTCACTTGTTGTATTGACAGCGCGGTTAAAAAAGCGAACGCTGGAATCAATTGGACAAAAACGTAGCCCACGCCTTTAGGCGTGGGATTAATAACAAGAAAGTCGGATCGTAGCCATGTCGTTCTGTG
>JAZUMX010000661.1:0-1720 GCA_045603865.1 Thermoguttaceae bacterium | reverse complement strand
TACAGATACAAAATCCGTTGTAACGTTCGACATTACCTCACAAAATCTGTCGTATGCTGGAACTATCGAAAGCAACGTTGAACTGATTGTCAACGCCAGCGGAGCGGGAACTCAAACGTTTACCAACGGAGGAAGCTCGTTTACCGGAAACGCCACAATTAACGGCGGAAAAATCCGGATGACAGGCAAAGGTTCCAGCAACAATTCTCCGATTGGAAAAGTTTCGAATACCCGTTACGTTTACGTCAATGATGGAGGTGAACTGGTTTTTGCCAATCAGGACGTTTTAGCTAACGCTCATAACTACGCCCCGATTAACTTTGTCGTTGACGGGGGCAAGATATCCAACGAGGGCGCGTACTACAATTTCCTCCAGAATACAACGTTCAAAAACGGCGGTCAGCTGTACGCTTCCGACGGCAATGCAACGTGGAAAGCGTTCAAGCTGTTAAATGTTACCGTCGCCCGAAATGACGACGATGCCGCCGGCGCTCCCGTTCTTTTCAGCGCGGATTCCAGCAAGCCTGATGCCACGATTGCTTTTGGAGATATCAGCGATGTAATAAAAGCGGGCAACTCGGTTTCGACGGTTAACGTCGCTGAAATTACCAGCGCAAACGCGGCTGTCAACGATAACGTTTCCGATCTTGTTATTTCAGCCGTAATTGCCGATCCGGTTTACCAAACCACTGACGCTCTTAAACATTCAACACAAATTATTAAGACTGGCGCTGGAACGATGGAATTAACCGCCGCCAACACCATTACCGGCAAGACGACAATTTCCGAAGGCTCTATCAAGCTGTCCGGCTCCGGTACGCTGGGGTCAGGCGCAGTTGAAAACAACGGGACATTGGAATTTGCTCACGAATCCGATCAAACGTTTAGCAACGCTATTTCCGGAACTGGCGATGTTGTTAAATCCGGTTCTGGTACGCTGACTATTTCCAATAATAATTATTCGTATACTGGCGAGACTACGGTTTCCGGCGGAACGCTCCTTGTAACGTCTGCCGGAAGTCTGTCAACGTCCAAAGTTACCGTTGCCTCGACATCGGGAGCTATTTTCCAGACGGGAGCGGATCTCAACGGCGTTGAGTTCGAACTCGGTCAAGGCGGAACTTTTGTAATTGGAGAATCGTCTGCGTCTAAAGATATTACCATAGGCGCGCTTACTCTCAGCGGCGGAACTGTCAATTTCGATTTTAACGACGTCGCTTCTCAAAGCGCCGACTGGCTTCACGTTTCTTCTGCCAACATGAATTCCGGCGTTATTAATTTGACGTTCAATACCAGCAGCGAAGACGATTGGTGGAACGTCATTGACAGCTACGAAGACGGTTTTCCAATTATTAGCGGTACAATAGTTGATTATCAAAGCTTCAATCCCAACAGCGTTAGAGTTGCTGTTAACGGAACGGTGTCAAGCGATTGGAAGCTTACTGCTGCGAATGACGCGATTTTGCTTATGACGTCCAACGACGAACCCGTACCAAGCGAACCCTGGTATTTCGCCAATACGTCTGATATTTCCCTTCAAAATTGGACAATTGACGGAACGAATAAATTAGGCGCCAAGTTTACCGAAGGCGGCGATGCTGCGACGTTTGCAGGCGGCGTTGCATTGAACGCCAACGGAGTATTTGAAATTGGAACAGGGCATAATCTGACCGTCTCCGGCGTCATTTCCGGCAACGGCGGTTTGGAAAAAACCGGCGCT
>JAZUMX010000660.1:0-4609 GCA_045603865.1 Thermoguttaceae bacterium | reverse complement strand
ATGTCCATCATCTGCTTGATAGCGCCCATGCCGGGAATCATGCCTAAAATCTTGCCCAGCGGTCCGAGTCGACGGGTTTGGTTCATCATCTTTCGGAAGTCGTCGAAGGTGAACTCGCCCTTCTTCATGCGCTCTTCCTGCTGACGAAGTTCGTCCTGGTCGAATTCACGCTGAGCCGTTTCGACCAGCGTGAGGATGTCGCCCATGCCGAGAATTCGCCCTGCCATGCGGTCAGGATGGAATTCTTCCAAGGCGTCCATCTGCTCGCCGACGCCCATGAACTTGATAGGCGCGCCGGAAATGTGTCTCATCGACAAAGCCGCGCCGCCGCGGGCGTCGCCGTCCAACTTGGTAAGAATAACCCCGTTGGGAGCCAGCGCGCCGTTAAACGCCTTGGCGCTGACAACCGCGTCTTGACCGGTCATGGCGTCTACGACGAGGTAAACCTGATCCGGATTGCATTGCGATTCAATCTTTTTCAACTCGTCCATGAGCGCTTCATCAATGTGAAGACGCCCGGCGGTATCGAGGATAAGAACGTCGCAGTCCGACTTTTCCGCTTCCTTGACGGCGTCGTTGCAGACCTTAACCGGGTTCTGCTCGCCTTCTTCCGCGTAGACCGGAATGCCGATCTGTTCACCCAGAACCTGAAGCTGTCGAACGGCGGCGGGACGCTGAAGGTCGGCGGCAACCAGCATCGGCTTGCGGCCGCGAATTTTCAGTTTCTTCGCCAGCTTGCCTGTGGTTGTCGTTTTACCAGACCCCTGCAAACCGCACATCATAATAATCGACACGCCCGAACGCTTCAGATGGAGGTCGTTGTCGACCGGTCCCATAAACTGGATAAGTTCTTCGTGAACGATTTTTACCAGCTGGTCTGACGGACGCAGGCTTTTGAGAACCTTTTCGCCCAACGCCTTTTCCTGAACGCGAGCCATAAACGCCTTGACGGCTTCGTAGCCGGCGTCCGCTTCCAGAAGCGCGTTCTGGATCATCGTCAGGCCCTCTTTCATATTGGATTCGGTCAAAACCGCTTTGCCGGAAAGATGTCGAAACGCTTCGCCGAGTTTATTTTGCAGGGATTCAAACATGGTTGTATCTGGTATGGTTATACAATTGTAAATGAAAATAGCCCGATAGAATGCTACAGTATTATAATATAGGAATCTGCAATTTTGAAAAGGGGGAGGGAGAAGAGAGACAGTAGGGAGTAGGGAATAGGGAATAGAGCGTAGGGATATTTTCTCGCAACTCGCAACTCGCAACTTCAAAAACGTTCTCCCAAGCTATTTTTCGTTATTTTTTCACTATTTTGAAATTTTTTTAAAAATTTTCCGTATTTTTCGTTGACGTTGTCAATTTATAGGTTATAATGTAATCTAGGTAGAATTCTATAAATAGAATTACATAAAATCAATTTTAAATATTTTTACGGGAGACTTTACCATGCCTAAACAATTAACGTTGCTTGGCGGACTTTTGGCGGCTGTATTGTTCAGCGTTGTGGCTGTTCAGGCAGAAGACATGGATTATTACTGGACTGGCGCTGCCAGTAACACCTATTGGGCGACAGGAAACTGGAACGTGGACTCTCCAATCGGTCCTGTTGCAACATCTGGATTGGACGACACAACCAATTCCATCACAGCTTATATCATCGACAGCAAAGGCGGAACAATCAATTTGGACTTCTCCCGTCTTGGCAACGCGGTTAAGACCGTAAACGTCGGCGGAACTGAAACACCCGCTTCGATCTCCCGAACCGGCGGATCTCTCGCGATTGAGGCGAACAAAACTCTCAACGTTATGTCGAACGGAACGTTCGGCATTACTCAGGCTTTAACGATTGACGCCAACGGCGCGCTGACCGTCAACGGCGGAACGGTTTCTGACACCGGCGCCGGGCTGTTCATCAACGGCGATTTGAATGTTGCCAGCGGAACGTTCACGTTCAACAACGGCAGCAATCAGATTCAAACCAACGGCGCGATTAACGTTACCGGCGGAACGTTCAACGTTTCATCCGCCAATTCGATTCGAATCGGAAACGCCGCTAACGCCTCTCTTAACGTTACAAACGGCGAAGTTATCATAGACGCTCCCGCATATATTGGCGTTTCTGCCAATACCGGAACAATCAATCAGTCCGGCGGAAGCGTAACGTTCAACTGGCCTTTGGACTTTGGCTGGGGCAACGGAGCCGTTGGAGTATACAATCTTACCGGCGGGACGCTCACAACCACGTCCGACGCTGGTTTGTGGACGGGCAACGCCTCTGGAATCAGCGCTTTTACCGTCGATGGCGGAACCGCGAATTTCAACAAGTCTGGCGAATCGTTTACCGTCGGCTTGGGCGGAACCAACGAACTGGCGAACGTCTTTACGCTCAGTTCCGGAACGGTCAACGCGGCAGACGTCTTTGCCGTTAAATACGGCGGCGTTCTCAACGTTGCCGGCGGCAAGTTCAACGCTCAAACCGTTACGGTTGACGGCAGAAGCTCGTTCAACATGACAGGCGGAATTGCTACTGTTAAGTCTATGGACATGAACGGCGGAACGTTCATTCAGGAAGGCGGCATCCTCAACGGAACCAATTCGCTTGTCGGTTCTTATACTCTCGGGTCAAACGCAACGTTTGTTCCAGAAGGAACGTTTGCCGTAAGCGGTACAGCAACTCTCAATGGAACAGTTGACCTGACCAATTACACCAACTATGTTGGAAAGTACGGCGAAACCCTCAATCTGGTTACAGCGACAACCGTTGCTGGAACTCCGACTATTGTCAATGCTCCTGCTGACTGGACTGTTACCCCAACCGCGACGGGCTTGACTGCCACGTATGAAGGCGGCGAAGGAAACTACTACTGGACAGGCGCTACCAACAACACGTATTACACTGGTACAAACTGGGAAGTCAACGGCGTTCAGGTTACCGACACCTATATCGGCGGAAACCCCGCTCAGTACAATAAAGACTGCTACATTCTCACTACCAACGGTTCTGTCAATGTTGACTGGAGCGACTTGGGCGTTGCTTCGTTAACCGTCGGCAACGGCGTTGGCGGTTCAACCGGAACGGCTACCCTGAATCGCGGCGGCGGTCTGGACGTTTTAACCATCATGACGGTTAACAAAGGCGCTGATGTTACAGTCGGCGGAGCCGTTAACGTTTCCGGACGCAACAACGTTCCTGGACTCTTGACCATCAACGGCGGTACGTTCAACGCCAACAACACTACGACAATTTCCAGCGAACTTGCCATTCCAGCCGGCGTTTATAACGCAGCGGGCGCTGTTACCATCAATAACGGCGGAACCCTTTCCATCGACGGTGGAAAGTTCAACTACACAGCAGGCGGCAACTTTGTCAACAACGGTACGATTAACCTTGACAGCGGAGAATTTGTCGTCAATCCCGGCAGCGGCTCTTTCCGAGTCGGCGGCGCTAACAACGATGCTGTTATGAACATCACCGGCGGAGATGCGACATTTGGCTCTCCTGTCTATGTTGCAACGTCTTCCAACGGAACGATTGCCCAGTCAGGCGGAACCGCGACCTTTGACGATGTTTTGGAATTAGGCTGGGGCAACTATAGTGGAACCTACAATCTGACTGGCGGAACGGTCGACACCAATGCAGCCGCAGGTTTATGGAACGCTAACGATAAAGGACCCAGCGAATTCATCGTCAACGGCGGAACTGCCAACTTCAATATGGAAGGCGAATCCTTTACCATTGGCTTGGGCGGAGCAAACGAACTGGCTAACGTCTTCAACCTGCTTTCCGGAACCGTCAACGCGGCTGACACGTTCGCCATTAAATACGGTGGAAAGCTCAACGTAGCTCAAACCCGCGCGGGCGACGGCGTTCTCAACGCCAAGGCGATTACCATCGACACCAACGGCGTTCTCGACCTGTCCTCCGGTACGATTAACCTCGGAGAAGGCGGAATCACGTCCTCCGACGATGCTTATACAATCAACCTTTCCGGCGGTACGTTCGGAACTAACGGCGCGAGCTGGTCTTCCGCTCTGGACGCAACTATCGCTGACGGCGCGACTGTTACATTCGCTCCGGAAGAAGGGCAAACGATTGAATGGGCTGGCAATTTGAACGGAGACAACGGAACTGTCAACGTTGCCGGCGACGGCGCGTTCAAACTGGTTGGAAACGTTGCAGGCGACGTTTACGTTGAACAAGGCGCTGAACTCATCGGAGAAGGCGACATCTCTGGCAACCTGACTCTGAATATTAATCTGGACGAACTGACTCAACCGTATGTTATCAATAGCAATATTGGCGGCGAAGTCGGAATTGAGTTCTTTGCAGAGAACTCTCTGGATTATCTCGATAAGCAGGTTCCATTCCTTACCGGCTCCTCTCCAGCATTTCTTTCAGCGGAATACACATTCCCTGACATTGAAGAAGGATACATGTGGGCTACAGCATTTGATCCAACTAACAACATGTTAATGGTTGGCGTTACCGAAGCCCCGGCTGCGGGCGTTCCGGAACCGTCGACCTGGGCGCTGTTGATTATCGGCGCCGCCGGCCTGCTCTACTGGCGAAAACGCAAATAATTGGCGAGCCGGGGCGCGTAAGCCCCCG
>JAZUMX010000659.1:0-1765 GCA_045603865.1 Thermoguttaceae bacterium | reverse complement strand
GTATAATGACAATAATCAGGTGCTTACAATGAGGGAAGGATAACGATCTGTTATTTACTTACGCCTTTACATATTATTTATAAATAGTTTATTATTAATCTAATCAAATGTGGGTATACGCATATAACGGTCAGAAGATTGGACCGGTTGAGTTTGACGAAATCGTTAATCAGATTAACGCAGGCGTAATAGTTCAAAATACGCCTGTCCGTTGTTCAGGAGAAAAAACATGTAGGGCAGGGGAACACCCTAAACTCAAACCGTACTTTATTACAGTTAACAGTTCGTCTGCAACGCAAACCTCTGCTTTCGAATCTGTAAATTCCAGTTCAGAAACTGCAATTCCTGATTTTTCTCAGTTGCCAACGTCTAACTCGTCGTCTGGTCATAAAAAAACAAAACGCAGAATCTCAGGAAATCGAAAAAAATCTGCCAATTCTAACCAGATGTTAATCATTGGTCTTGCGGTTGCTGCTATCGTCGTAATCGGTTTAGGGGTTTTCATTGTGGGAAGCGGCGGTTCTGGTTCGTCAACTTCCTCCAATTTTTTTGCGAATAAAGTGCCGAAAACGGTTCGATTTTCTGATGAAGACACAGTAGACAATTTACTTCCGAAAGCCGAAAGCGGAAACATGGAAGCCCAGTTCAAGTTGGCAATGAGTTTGCGACCACATAAAAATACAGAGGAGGTGTTAAAATGGTTAAATAAATCATCCGAAAGTGGATACGCGCCAGCTCAGTTTTTTAATTATTTCTACAATAAGATATATGAGATAGATAATACGAAGGCAGAACAATGCCTAAAAAAGGCAGCAGATCAAAATTATCCCTCAGCCAAAGCATTTTGCTATGTTGAAGGGATTGGCGTTGAACCAAATAAATATAAACCAGAAAAGATATTGAAAGAAGCGGCGGAAAATGGAGATTCAATTGCTCAATTTTGTTTAGGATTATATTATCATGAGGGCGGATTCCCGGGCATTCTGGATCGAAAACTAGACAAAGATATGGATAAAGCCAAATACTGGTTGCGTCAATCAGCTGAACAAGGATTTCCTATAGCTCAAGGAATACTTTATCAAGAATATAATGATAAAAAATGGGGAAATATAATAGCAAAAAGAAGCGATGTTGATTTCCAAGTTTTCTATGCCGTTAAAGTTGTAAATGATTTTTTATTGAATATGAACACAAATTCAGAAGATCAAGCAGAATTTGATGAGGCGATAGCCATGTTAAAGAATGGCGCGCAGAAAGATAATGCAGACGCTCAATATATGCTGGGACGACTTTACTTCCATGGCGTATCTGGCTTTCCTGAAAACAAGGAAACCGCATATACATGGTTGAAAAAAGCGGAAAATAATGGCAATAGCGATGCCAGAAGATTTATTAAAGAAAATTTTTCTTATAGAGGAAATTTTTAATTTTCATGTTAATAAAGACGATTCTTCTGTTAAGTGAACGCCTGATTGGTAACAACTTAGCAGGACGAGGTTATATACTTCTTCTACTTGGAATTTCCCGCATAGGGTCAAGGCGCAAAGCAATTTTCTCACTGGCGGTTTGTTCCTATTAAAACGCTAGGTAAATATACTTTTTCTATTTGAAATTTCCCCAAAATGTAGCCTAGCGGCATTAATCGGGCGTGATAAATTTTGGGTTGCGAAAATAGGTAAGATGATAAGTCCGGCGCATTAGCATCCGGATATGATTGTCATTTGCCCCGTAGGAGGCGACACAAATGTAACCGTAGGGCGTATGC
>JAZUMX010000658.1:0-2958 GCA_045603865.1 Thermoguttaceae bacterium | reverse complement strand
TATCTCAGCGGCAATATTGAGGTTGCTGGCGGCATATTCTCCCCCGGCAATTCCATTGGAACGCTCAATCAGACGGGGGACTTTACCCTTAACGGCGGAACGCTGTTGATGGAAGTCGGCGGTACGACAGCTGCCGACAGCGACCAGCTCATTATCAACGGCAATTTGAATCTTACAGACGGTTCTATTCTGCTGGATTTCATCAGCGGTATGGCTCCTAACACTGAATTTGAAGTCGTTTTAGATGCTGACAACAGCGACTCTCTCGATGTGTTGAGTTTTGTCAATTCATATTATTTCTCTGACTTGAGCTATGCAATCAACGCAAACGGCTTATGGGCGATTTCCGGCAAGGTTGACTCCAACGCCGTTCCGGAACCGTCTACCTGGGCGCTGCTGATTCTCGGCGCTGCCGGGTTGATGTACTGGCGGAAAAGAAAATAACAGGCGAGCCGGGGTGCGTAAGCCCCCGGAAAAGCCTCACGCGAAGTTCGCAAAGTTCGCAAAGTTTTAAAAAATAGGCGAGCCGGGAACGTGAGTTCCCGGGTGTGAAACGTAGTGCGAGAGCAACAACTCTCGCTTTTTTGTTAACCTTCAATCTCCGTTCCGCCCGAATCGCGCAGCGTCAATTGCTAATTGTAAATTGCTAATTCTTTCCCTTTATCTGCTCTGGACAATCGATGTACTTTATGGTAAAATATACCATATAATAAGAACAGGGCGAATTGTTGTGAAGTTCGTCAGTTCGGAATTTGTTCATCTTTGGGGCGAAACGCCCTGTCTGACCATGTCAAAACGTGATTACATCCCCATAGCCGACGCGCGTCCTCCGTTTTACGTTGGGGTCGATCTCGGCGGTACGAATACGAAAATCGGTCTTGTAGACGACTGCGGACATCCGTTGTCGTGGGGGGAAACGCCTACGTGTTCCAACGCGGGGCCGGAAGACGTCGTAGAACGAATTGGCGACGCCATTCATAAACTCATCGCCAACGCGGGGCTGAAACCGTCAGAGATCGCCCGAGTCGGATTGGGCGCGCCGGGCATTCTCGATTTCGCCGCCGGCAAGATGGTCAATCCAACCAACTTCCCGGGCTGGAACGGGTTCCCGATTCGCGATACGCTGGCGAAACAGTCCGGCTTGCCGGTTTCGTTTGTCAACGACGCCTCTGCCGCCGCCTACGGAGAGTTCTGGGTCGGGTCCGGACGTCTGTTCCATTCGATGGTTATGCTCACGCTGGGCACCGGCGTCGGCTGCGGAATTATCGTCGGCGACCTGATTATCGAGGGCGAAAACGGGCACGGAACCGAGTGCGGGCACATTCTCATCGATTCCTCTGAAAATGCCCGAAAATGCTCGTGCGGACAGCTGGGGCACCTGGAAGCGTACGCGTCCGCCACTGCGGTTATTCAGCGAACCAAAGACATCCTCAAAACGAACGAGCCGACTACGCTCAGAAAACGCGTCCGCGCCGGCGAAGAGGTTACTCCGCTGCTGGTCGCTCAGGAGGCGGAAAAAGGCGACGCCGTCGCTATGAGAATTGTTATGGACACCGCCCGATACGTTGCCCTGGGGCTGATTTCCCTCATGCACACGATTGATCCCAGCGGGATTCTTATCGGCGGCAGCATGACGTTTCAGCTCGAAAACTCCACCTTGGGCGAACAGTTCATCCAACGAATTCGGGAAGAGGTCTGCTGCAGAACGTTCCCGACTCTGGCGGAAAACACGGTTATTGAATTCGCCTCGCTCGGGTCGGACGCCGGGTATCTCGGCGCCGCGGGAATCGCCCGACTGGAATATCAGAGACGCAAAGGTCCGTCCGCCACGCGCCAGGCGATGAGAAAGTCCCGGGACTTGGTTGGGTAACGTTTTAATTCGGAATGCGGAATTCGGAATGCGGAATTACGCAAAGCGCTGCTCGAAAACAACTCCTCCCTCCTCACTCCTAACTCCTAACTCAAAACACGTATTTTAAAACGAAAATGATCATTACCATCGATGGTCCTGCCGGGACAGGGAAAAGCACAGTCGCCAAGCGGCTGGCAAAGGATTTAGGGTTTACCTATTTGGATACGGGGGCGATGTATCGCGCCTGCGCCTTATGGGGGCAGAAACAGGGAGTCGACTGGGACAACCCAGACGAGCTGACGGACGCCGTCAAACGCATTCCTCTGCGGATGGAAAACGACTGCGGCAGCCAGAAAATCTATCTGGGGTCGGAAGACGTTACCGATCAGGTTAGAACTCCCGAGGTTACGGCTATTACCAAATTCGCCGCCAACAACCCGGACGTTCGCGCTTTGATGGTTGCGCTGCAGCAGGATTTCGGAAACCGTCAGAACCTTGTAACAGAAGGACGCGATCAGGGAACAGTCGTCTTTCCCGGCGCCGAGCTGAAAATTTACCTTCTCGCCCGGGCGGAAACCCGCGCCCAGCGCCGATTCAAGGAACTTCAGGAAAAAGGCGAATCGGCGGACTTCCAAAGCGTTTTGGAATCCATTTTGGAACGCGACCGATTAGACGAATCCCGCGCCGTCGGCCCGCTCAAACCCGCCCCCGACGCCATTTTCGTCCATACCGACGATTTGAACGTGGAACAGGTGGTAGAAAAAATAAAGTCCCTCATGAAAACCAAGTAATTTTGAGTTAGGAATGAGGAGTGAGGAGTGAGGAGTTTTTTTCGAGCAGCGCTTTGTGCCAATTGCTAATTGCTAATTGTTAATTGCTAATTTTATTATGATACCAGAAACAGTACGCTATGAAGGCGGCATTGACGGTCGCCTGTTTATGATAGATCAAACGCTCCTGCCACAGGAGTTTACAGAAATTTCCTGCCCGACGGTCGAAGTCGTCTGGGAAGCGATTAAAAAGCGTCGCGTTCGCGGCGCGCCCGCTATTGGGATAGCCGCCGGGTTCGGCGTTGTGGTTGGCGTGCAGCCTGCGCTGGATAAATC
>JAZUMX010000657.1:0-3828 GCA_045603865.1 Thermoguttaceae bacterium | reverse complement strand
CAATATTTCTAGCCGTGGGTGAAACCCACGGGAAAAGAATAACGATAATATAAACATCGTCAAATAACCTTTTCCTTTTGCCTCCTGCAAGGGGGCAGAAGGAAAAGGAACTGAAACGATTAGGAACGTCCGCCGAAGATTTTTAAGCCGCAAAGAAAATTTAAAACTTCGCGAACATCCTCCGCACCTCCGCGTCTCCGCGTGAGTTTTTCCGGGGGCTTACGCACCCCGGCTCGCCTTCTCTATTGCCTACTGCCTTATAATTCTATATCATGAAACCGTCAACTTTATTCTTCTGGGGCTATTTGTTAATTCTGTTTGGATTAGAACTGCATTGCGTTGACGCGGTCTACTTAACGCCGGCGATTTCGTCTGCGATTACTCAATCGGGCGCCAGCGTTACAAAAAAGATAGAACTGGCAGTTTCCCGGTCATGGGACGCCATGTTCCGAGAAAAGAGTTTCTCCGCTCAAGAGTATCGCCTTCACCCGCCGCGCTGGCTCGGCTGGCCATTTTTATGTGTTGGCATTGCCATGATCGTTCAGGGGAAGGCGAAGAGTTAGGGAAACTTTATTTTCGTTTTCGCCAGTACAACATTCCCGCGGCGCCGAGAATCAGCAGGACCCACGTTGAGGGTTCCGGAATCGGGTGAGCGTGATCCCAAATCTCGTCCGCCGACAAGGCGCGATTATACAGAGCAACGTAGTCAATCATACCTTGAAAATAGCCGCTGTTTCCATTAGCGCCAATAGTAGTATACGGCAACGGAATAAGCCTTTCAGTGTTTTTACCTACCAATTCCCCATCGATGTAGAGCAACATGCTTTCCCCGTCATTGACATAGGTAACATGAAGCCATTCATTTGTTGGGATTTCATAATCAAAATCGCCGCCCTCAGGATTAGTAAAAATGTAATCTTTTACTCCTGATACAGTAAAACCAGGCGTGCCAAGATGACCATATTGACTCCACCGTAAAGAATAGCTGCCGCTTTGAGCCAAACTCTGCCAAGAATCCATTTGAGCTGAATTGAGGAAGAATTCTGCCGTCCACGGACCATTGATCGGCGCAGAATCCAAAACAGAAACCTTGGAACCGGAACCGCTGAACGAGGCAACCTGATTCAATTCCGAAATTGTCGACATGTTTACGTTCGTCGCCGTACCGTCTATAGGACTGGAGCCGTAGTCTGTAATCGTGGTTGTTGTCGGGTCGTCGAACTTGTACCAATGAACCGGCTTATCGGAAGTAATAAACGCATCCCGCCATCCCGTCGTTTCCTCGGCGCCTTTAACAGCGCTGTCTGCAAACGGAGCTAGAAGGCGAAGATTGGTAACGCAGTTATTGTTATTTTGATATGCATACGGACCAATGGATTTTATGCCGCCAGCGTTGTCAATCGTAGAAATTGGACACGTATGCGTATATGCATAAGCTGCATAATCAGAGTACTCAGCCTCCGCTGGCGCAAATTGCGTTGTAAAAACATAGTTATTGTTGGCTTCGTCTCGATGAATCGTCAACTTGATTTTGGTATATTGTCCAGCTCCCCGAGCCGGAATAAAACCCATATTCTGATTATTGCACGATCCAAACGAACCTTCAATGCGAAAAGCGCCGTCGATCGTCGTACCGTTGCTATATCCCGGATGGAAAATCAGCTTCATGGTATTGTTATTGATAGCAATGCCATGCTGATTACTGCTCGCAGCAACGCCAGACCAACCGCATGAATAGTACGCTTCATAAACCAAATCGCCCGCGGTCAAATCAAAACAAGTCGCAGAAGACAACAAAGAAGACGCTGTAATCTGAAACGAGGCTCTTTGACCAGAACCAGCAGCCAACGTAATAAAGCCATCCTCATCGGCGCCATAACGAAGGTTGCTGTCTCCAGAAGATTCATAAAAAGCAAAATTGGGAAAGTACGGAGCCAAACTTTCTTTTTGGTCTTTTTGTTGATAAGAGGTTGCAGGTTTGCTCCCCGCTGTAAAGTCAGTGAAGAATTCAACAACTTCCGCATAAGACGGAACGGCAAACATTAAAACCGCAACCAACGACAACGCGCAGTTTGCAAACATACGGAAAGAGGAAAAAAGGCGTATTGAATTATTCGCCATGATTATAGTTCAGTTCAAGTATTGGGGATAAAAAAGGAATATGTAATTCCAAACGTCCTTTGCGCCGTTAATAAGACGCAAACAGGGAATAACACTTGATATATATTATAATCTACAATTTGACTTTAGCCAGTTCCGAGCGGCTATTTTTCAAGAAAAAATATAAGAAATTTTGGGAAATATGCGAAGTTTAGCAATTCGATTAGCAAATATTCCCAATTTCTGCCTACTGCCTCCGTGGGTTAAAACCCACGGCTATTAATATTGAACCGCTACGCGGTTCTAGCGGAAGCGCTTCGCGCTACTGTTTTTCCCTACTGCCTACTGCCTAATCTTTTCTTCCGCCTCGCGAATTACGTCCAGAACTTCGGCTGGCGTCTGCGCTTGGCGAAGGTTGTCTAAAAAGTCCGGCTGACGGATCAGGCGTCCCAGTCGGGCAAGCGTTCTGATATGGTCAGTATCGTCCGTTGAACAGAGCAGGAAAAAGACGTCGACCATGCAGGAATCGTTTTCTTCTCCCGCCAGGCTCATCGGGAGCGGTTTGGACGTAATTCCCAGAGCGATAAACGGTTCCGCCAGATAGTTGGTCAGAGGGCGGCGCGGGTGCATCAGACTGACGCCGCATTCCAAAGCGGTTGACGCGATTTCCTCGCGCTGACGGACGGCTTTTGCCATCTCGTCCGCGTCCCACAGCAAACCTGTACTGGCGGCTACTTTCGACAATTCGTCAATAACAGACGAAACCGTTCGAGCGTTAAGTTGAAGATCAATCGCCTCTATCGGCAGCTGTTCTGCTACGCTAACCAGATGATGCTTGACGACGTCGTCCATCTGCTCCTGACCTTCCAGGTCGTGCAGTTTGTCTTCAATCCACTGATGAACCGCAGCGCGGGCAAAGCGCCATTCCCCGTTGATCTTTTGAGCGGGAATGTGTCCCCGTTCCGCCCAACGCTGAACTTGTTTGGGAAGTACATGTAACAGACTTGCAACGGCATTGACGTCAAGGTAATCCATGGGAGTAAAAAAGGCAGTAGGCAGTAGGCAATAGGGAATAGGGAGTGGGGAATAGGGAATAGGGAGCGGCGCCTCGCAACTCGCAACTCGCAACTCGCAACTACTTAACAAGGCTTTTCAACAGTTCTTTCAGATCGGCGCCGTAGTCGGGATCCGCCAGGGCGTATTCCGTAAACGCCTTGAAGTAGCTGTGGAAGTTCCCGATGTCGAATCGCTTTTCATTCTTGTGACAGCGAACGCCCAAGACCTTGCGACCGTCGTTAATTATGGCGCGAATCGCATCGGTAAGCTGGATCTCGCCGTTTTTGCCGGGCTTGGTTTCTTTGAGGTAGTCAAACAAATCGGCTTTGAACACGTATCGCGCCGCGCACGCCAGACGGCTGGGGGCTTCTTTGACAGACGGCTTTTCAATCATGTCCGCCATCTGGAACACGTCCGACGCCTTTGTCATGGGTTTGGCGATGCCGTAATGAACGACTTCTTCTTTCGGGACTTCTTCCAGGGCGATAACCGCGTCGGCGTTTTGCTGTTCAAAAACTTCCGTCATGCGGGCGACGACCTTTGCCTTGGCGTGCATGCCGAGCATGGAGTCTCCCAGCGCGACGACAAACGACTGCGTTCCGACAACCGGCTGAGCGCACAAAACCGCGTGTCCCAGCCCCAGCTGACGCCGCTGACGGGTGTAGAAATACT
>JAZUMX010000656.1:0-3731 GCA_045603865.1 Thermoguttaceae bacterium | reverse complement strand
AAAGCCCTTGTCGTGATAAGCGGCATACGCTTTTTTGACGTTCGGCAGTTCAGCGCAGCTCGGTCCGCACCAGGTTGCCCAGAAGTCAATCAGAACGACTTTGCCGGCGTAATCTTCAGCTTTGTATTCAGAACCGTCAATAAACGTTCCGCCGAATTCGAATTCTTTGCCCAGCGAATTGTTGAATCTCTTTTCGCCTTCGACGCGCAAGAGCAAATCTTCAAACTCATCCGCCAACTTGTTGACTTCCGGATCAGACGCTTCCGAAAGGGCTTTGCGAATATTGTCCAGACGTCCTTCCGGGGCTTCGTATTCGGGCAATTCGTTAGAAGCCAAAACGATCAGCATTGCTTGCTGAGCCAGGGACAGGGTGATGTCCTTTCCGGCTTTTTCGATGCTTTCGTCAACTTCCGCGGCGGCTTTGGCAAATTCTTTGACGTTGCCGGTTCTGGCGTAGTTCAAAATTTTGCTTTGGAAGAGCTGGTCTGCGATTTGGTCAGCGATCTCGTTTTTGTCCAATTGACGAAGCTGAGCGACAAAATTCTCAATTTTGGCGCTAACCGCGTCTTCATCGTCTTCATTAATCTGAGACGCCATCATCATGACCTGAATTTTGGCGCCGACCAATTCTTCAAACTCCGCATCTTTAAGATCTTTGAGGAGCATTGCTTTGTCGGTTGCCTGGAGAATGCGGTCAAAGTACTGATTTGCCGTATCTTTAAAAGAATTGGTAAAATCTTCAGACTGGGGATTTAATCCTTCTTCCTGAGCCTTGGCAAGCATTTCCCTTGCTTTATTATTAAGCTCGGAGTTGAGTTTGTTGACGTATTCCTTATAATCTTTCAGAGTTCCATTTTCCGGAACTGGAGGGATAGCCCCGTTGTCTGTGACAGTTTCCGCGGGTTTGGCGTCGTCTGTCGCAGCGGGAACAACGGCTTCGTCGACGACTGCGTCGGTTGAGGTTGCTGTTTGATTTGCGTTTTCTTCAAACGTGTTGGGCGGCGTGCAGGACGCCAACGGCAAAACAAGGCACAAAGTCCATAAAAAGAAGCGTGATTTCATGAAGGTGTATCCTTTCAATGGGAAACGGGGGGGAATTTTGCCGAATACCAACGCGGTCGAGTCGGCGTACTTCTCAATTTATATTATACGTCTATATAAAATGACGTCAATAAGGGACACTGGGTTAAAATATAATAATTTTGTTTTTTATTCAAAATACGAATATTCTATAAATACGAAAAGACGGAACAGAAAGTTCTGTCCCGTCTGATTAGCTGCTAATATTAAGCTGAAATGGATTGTTATTTTTCAGAAGCGTCTCCGTAAATTTCTTTCAGACGCCGTTCCAGTTCCGGTCCGCGGGCGTTGATAGTTACGACTTTGCCGTCTTTCCCGATGAGAATCGGACGCGGGATTTTGTAAATTCCGTAGTATTTATTGAACGGGACGGGCTGACCGGTAACTGTTTTCATTCCGGGAATGACCGCATTGTTTTCGAACATCTGTTTCCACGTGAACTTGTACGTGTCGAGAAATTCCTTGAACCCGTCCGGGTCGTTTTCGTCGTCGCAGGAAATGCCGATGACTTCAAAGCCCTTGTCGTGGTATTTGGCGTAGGCGTCTCGAACGACGGTCTGCTCTTCGCAGCAGGGCGGGCACCAGGTCGCCCAAACTTCGATTAAAAGAACTTTGCCCTTGTAATCATCCGGGTTGAACTTAGTACCGTCGATAAACGTTCCAGAGAACAGAATTTCGTTACCCGGCAGATTGAACATTTTTTCCTCGCCAGCGTCAAAGAGAACCTGCAGTTCCAACTGCGTGGAGATGTACTGAACGTTCGGGTCGGAAGAAGCAGCAAACTGTTCGACGTACTTTTTCAATAAGCCGTCTTCGAGCTTGTATCCTTTGACGTCGCGCGCCGCCAGAGCGATTTTGGTCGCCTTAAACGCCAGTTCGGGCGAGACGTCTTTCCCGGCTTTTTGGACTTGTTCGTTGACAACGTCAAACAGCTTTCCGAACGTTTCAGCGTCGTTTGCCTTTATGCTCTTTTGGACTTTGACGTTGAAAATGCTTTCATCCAGCGCGTCCGCAACGTCCGGTCTGCCGATTTTACGAAGCTGATCTGACATTGCTGACAGTTCGTCTTCCTCATTGGTTCCGGTAATCTGGCAATATGCAGGAATGAGGTTTTTCTTCAGAATAATAAGTTTAGCGAGGTCGTCGTCTGAAACGTTTTTGAGTTCCAGCCCTTTATTGAGCGCGTCCATTGCCTTGAGCGAGAATCGGGAAATGAGTTCGCTCAGCCCGGCGTTGTACTGATCTGAATTGGTATCGACGTTGTCTTTTTGCGAGGCGTTGACCAGATTGCGGACAGCTTCGTCAAGAGCCTTTTCGTTCTGAGTGAGGTAATTGAGATAGTCAGCGGCAGAATCGGACTGGGGAATCGCCGGAGCTTGAACTGCCGCAGCGGCTTTGAACGCGTCTTGTGCGTTTGCCGCTGATATGAACAGCGATGATGTAACAGTCAAGCAGACTGCAAACAGCAGTAATCTGGATTTCATAATTGTACTCCTTGATTTTAGGGGAAAGTTCGGAATTAGCAATTGTCAATTAGCAATTAACAATTGGCGCAAGCGTCTCCCGTAATTGCTAATTGAAAATTGCTCATTGCTAATTTTCTAACGGTTCTGAAATGTCGTTTTCGTCTCCCGACGCGACGCGTTCGACAACGGTGTACTTTTTCCAGTCGTCGCGCGATTCGGGGAAGTCGGAACGTGAATGACCGCCGCGGGTTTCTTCCCGAATCAAAGCGCAATGCGCGATAAGCCGGCAGATGGTAAGCATGTTTTGCAGTTCCCAGCCGCGCGGGAATTTGAACTGGTAATCGTTGATAAATTTCTGCCACGACATAAACGTGTCGTTGGCTTCCTGCAAGCCGGCTTTGTCTCTCATAACGCCAACGCAGCGCTGCATGACGCTTTTGAGCGTGTTGCGGATGTCGTCAGTATCGAGCGGCATGCCGGACGTCGGCTCGCATTGCCCTTCCAGGGAGAACACGACGTAATCTTTGGGGGCGTTTTTGGCGTCGATTGACGCGCCTTCGCCTGCGATTTTCCCGAATACGACGGCTTCCAGAAGGCTGTTGGACGCCAGTCGGTTGGCGCCGTGCAGCCCGGTGGACGTAACCTCGCCGACGGCGCGAAGCCCTTCGATGTTGGTTTTAGCGTCGAGGTCGACTTCGATTCCGCCCATCATATAGTGAGCGCCGGGACGAATCGGGATGTTGTCTTTCGCAAGGTCGAGGTCAAACTGATGGCAAATGCTTTCGATGCCGGGGAAACGTCTGTGAACGAACGCGGTGTCGAGATGTTTGAGCGTCAAGTAGACGCACGAGGAGTTCGTTTTCGCCATTTGGGCGACGATGGATCGGCTGACGATGTCACGTGGAGCGAGTTCGGCTCGCGGGTCGTAGTCAGGCATGAATCGATAGCCGTTTTTGTCGATTAAATGAGCGCCTTCGCCGCGAACCGCCTCGGAAATGAGGCTTCTCGCTCCGCCTGCCAGGTACAGAACGGTGGGGTGAAACTGGACGAATTCCAAGCCGCGCAGCCGCGCGCCGGCGCGGTACGCCATCGCCATGCCGTCTGCGGTGGTAACTTCCGGGTTGGTCGTTTCCCGATAAAGCTGTCCGGAACCACCGGTGGCGAGAATGACCTTCTTGGCGTTGA
>JAZUMX010000655.1:0-9127 GCA_045603865.1 Thermoguttaceae bacterium | reverse complement strand
GTCCGCTTCAGCAAACAGAGCGAAGGAGTAGGTCGTTTCCGCCGTCAAGCCGGTTACGTCAATCGAGTAAACGCCACCGGCGAGTTCAACGTCGGTCAGGTCGACAGCCGTCCAGGTTTGAGGATCGAATTCGTCGGTATTGCCTTCGGTGTAGTACAGCGAGTAGTAAACGTCAGACTGCGCGCTGACAGCGTCCCATGAGACAGAGATAACCTGCGTTCCAGCCGCTTCGGCGTCGACGTCGGCGGTCAGTTTGTCCCAAGTCTTGACGTTTCTCAGGTACGCCCATTCGGAGTTGCCGTCTTCGCCCTGAACGCTGATCGCCTTGACGCGAACCTGATAAGTCGTATTGATGGAGCCGTCGAAGGAGTCTTCTGTATCTTCGGATTGAATCAAGTCAGACCAGGTGGAAGAACCGGTGGCGCGATACTGCCAGACGTAGTAATCGACGTACGGCAGGTCGCCTTCCGGACTGACCCAGCTGACTGTAACAGTCGTCTCTTCGACGTCGGCAGCCAGAGACTGAATCGTGAGCTTGCGCCAGGTTTGGGCTTCCGCGTCGGCGCTGTCGCTTTGCAGCAGGACGCGACCGTCAGCGGTCGTTCCGCCGTTGGCGTAAATCTCGAATTCGTAAAGCGTGTCGCTGTTCAAGCCGGTAACGACTGCGGTGCAGGCGGCGTTGTTGACAACGATTGAAGCGCCTTGCGGCAGCGTGTCACAAGTTACGGTGTAGCCGAATTCCGCGCCGTCGACAGCGTCCCACGTTACCAGGATTGACGTTGTGCTGGTCGCGACAGCGTCGGCGTTGGCGGGTTGAGCCAGCTGATCGTTGGTGTAAATCGGGTCGAGCGTGTCAATGCCGGAATCGACGGATCGGTCGTCAATTCCCAGCGCCTGGATGCTGAACGTGTACTGCGTTCCGGAGGTCAAGCCGGTAACGATGCAGCTGGTTTCGTCGGCGTCAACGAAGATAACGGTTTCGCCGTCGTTCGTGTCGGTCGTATAGGAAATGCGATAGGCGTCGACGTCGGCGGAATCGTTGGCGTCTGTCCAGACCAGTTCGATTGAGCTCATGGAAATCGCGCCCAGTTCCAGTTCCGGAGTGAGCAGCTGAATCCAGGTCGTGTCTTCGTTGGAATCGACAGCGGCGGAGGAGCCTTCAAACGTGTCGGTGTCGGAGCTGAAGGCGTAAATCTTGAAGTAATACGTGGTGTCTTCGTCCAGACCGGTGAAGAGGAAGGATTCGCCGGTAATGGATTCGTCCTGACCCTTGACGGCAAACAGCGCGTCGTCGTCAAACGTGTAGGCTTCGATAACGTACCAGTAGGTGTCATCCGCGTCGGCGGCTTCCTGCCATGTCAGTTCAATCTGGTGCAAGCCGGTAGCGTCGGCAATGAGAGTGGTCGGCGCGTACGGGGGTTGCTTGGTCGTGGCGTCGGCAGCGTCGGAGAATTCCGAAACGAGCATGCCGCCCGCGTTGCCGGATTCGGACAGCGTCTGAACGATGAACGTGTAGCCTGTACCCGGCGTGAGGTCGGTAACGGTGAATTCCGTGTCGTCGGTTGTGTAGTACGTCCAGTCGTTGCCAGACAGAACGCCCAGACGGTAGCCGGTAACCCAATCGTTGTCGACTTCATCCCAGGTAACGTAGATTTGAGTTGAACCGTTGACGCCGTCGTTGACTGGCGCGGCAACCAGATTTTCCGGAGCTTCCAGACGCTGGAGCGTCAGAGTTGCCGTATCGGAGCTGGCGTAATTTTCGCTCTGATCGCCGCGAGCGTAAACGGTAATAATTGTCGCGACGTCCGTGTCAATCTCGTCTGTTGTCAGGTAGTTTTCATCTTGAGCGTCGCCGTCAACAACGTATTCAACAGCGTGTTCAACTTCGTCCCAGGTAACGATCGCTGTGCCGTCCAGGTTGTCTTCCCATTCAAGAACCGGGGCGTCAACGGCTGTCGGCGTTTCGCCGGAGGCAATAGCGCTGGAAGGAGCGTAAACCTGTTCTTCGCCCTCGGCGATAATCTGGAACGTGTATTCCGTGGAAGCGTCCAAGCCGGAAATGACAACCGAATCGCCGTCGAATTCCAGACCCAGTTCCGGGAAGTTTTCTTCGGTCAGTTCGACGAAATCTTCGCCGTCGAACATGTACAGCGTATAGTCAATGGCTTCGTCCGGCAGTTCCCAGGAAACTTCAAGCGTGTCGGTGGTGAATTCGTCGGTAAAGACGGAATCGACAGTCAGTTCGGGATCGTCCAGCTGAATGAGCGTGGAGAACGCCTTCGGATCGCTCCAGTCGGAATCGACGTACAGACGAGAGTTGCCCGTCGCCTTGACGCGGAAGAGGTATTCACTCGCTTCGTCCAGGCCGGTAACGCCGAGCGTGTTGTCGTCAGAGTAGAAGACCTGAGCGTCCGTCCAGTCCGGTCCAACGGTGGGATCGGGCGCGACAATCATTTCGATAACGTAACGGGACGCGCCGTCGGATTCCGTCCAGCTGATGTCGAGGGTGGTCAGCGAGTTCTCGAATTCGTCGTTGATAACCGGGATGTCGAGAACGGTCTTGGTGGATGTAACAGCGGTAACCCAATCGGAGTTGAGCAGGTAATCGTCGCCGTATCCGGTGTATCCGTATTCGCTCAGTGAACGCCAGTTGATAGTGTATCCAACGCTTTCTTCCAAGCCGTTGATCGTGTAAGCTGCGCCCCAAACGCCCTTCTTTTCGGAAAGGGTAACGCCGCCGTCGCCCGGTTCAACGTACAGGGTTGTAACAGCATCGGGGTCGTCGGTGGGATAGTAAACGATTTCGTACGCGACAGCGCGCGGGTCGGTAACCCACGTGATTGTAATCGCCGTTTCGGACTGCGGAGCGGCTTGCGGGTATTTGGGCGTCCAGATCTGCTCGCGAGTGGTTTCCTGAGTCGAAACCCAGTCGGCGGAATCCAGATAATCGATTCTGTCGCCAATGCCAAAGACGGCGAAGTCATACAGCGTTCTGCCCGGTTCCAGTCCTTCGACGGTCCAGGTGTAACGCATTGTGTCAGCGTCGTAGGTAACTCCGTCCGGCAGATTGTTCATGTTAAACGGCGTGTCGATAACCGTCCAGTTGGCGTCTTCGTCAGCGTCGGAGGCGAGCTTGTAGCGAACCATGTACGTAACCAGGTCGCTTTGAATTTCTTCGGAACCCCAGGAGAAATCGATTGCCGTCAAACCGGCTTCGTCGGGCTGAGCCAACGCGGACGGAGCGAGCGATTCTTCGTTGAGGCGGACAGCGTTTGATTCCACCGCGCCGATGTCGACAACGTCGTTGATAATGCGGTCGTTCCCCAGCAGGTCAAGGGACATGTCAACCAGCAGGAATCGGGAAGTGTAGTCGTTGACGAAATCGTTCTTGCCAGCGTCAACGATATTGACGTTGTCAGCGTAAATCTTATAGTTGCCGTCGGTGAACGTTCCTTCTTCGGCGTCCCAGAACGGGAAGATTTCCGTCCAGTCTTCCAGAGTCGTCAGGTTGTAGTTGTAACCCTCTTCGTCGTCGAAGTAGAATCCGCTGCGAACGAAATCTGTTTCGTTGTAAATCGTGTTGACGACATACCCTTCAGAACGATAGAGAGAAATCGTGTCGATAATTGTCGAGTTGACGATGAACGTGTCTTCCCAGCGGGCGGTCAGACCGGTTGCTTTAGCGGTCAAACCTGTGTAATTGTCGTCCTGAGAATTGACGTCGCCGTATTTTGTCGCGGCGGTCGCTTCCTGACCGTAAATGAGGGTTGAGAACAAAACGGTCGTTGCGTTGTCGGCGTAAATGCCGGCAATGGTCGCGCTGACGTCGCCGTGCTTGGAGTAGGCGTCGAGCGTATTTTCCGCAATGACGGTTCGGGAGACTATCGTCCGACCGGAGGTTTCTTCGCCGTTGCCTTCCGTATAGACGACGGCAAAGGTGGCGTCGACGTCTCCGTGAACGGCGTTGACAGTAACAGTGTTGTTGACAAAGCGGCTGTTGACGATTTCTGTAACACCGCCGAGGTTGGCGACTGCGGCAATGGTAACGTTGAGATTCGCGTCGTCGTAATCTTCAAATTCGTAAGAACTGAAGTCAAACCAAATGTTCTCGAACGTGCAGTCTTCCAGATACAGGTATCCTTCGTTGACAATCAGAGCGTACGTATTGTCTTCGCCGTAGCTGTCTTCCGGAGCAAAGCCGAAATCGCCGGTGAACGTTACGCCCGTCAGGCTCAAAGAGCCGTCGTTGATAACGTCGAGATTGTTCAGTTTGACGTTGTCCGTTGACAGGACGCCGTTTTCTGTAACGTACAGCTCAACGCCAGAGAGGGTCAGATTTTCCAGCGTAACAAACGAATCAATCACAATTCCGTAGTTGTAATCAGAAGTGATGACGATGCCGTTTCCGTCAAGGACGGTGAATTCGCCGAAGTACAGGCTGTCCTGCATGACGAACTCGTCGCCTTCGTCGTTACCGACAAATTCAAAGGCTTGCGCCAGCGTTTTGTACGAGTTTCCTTCGGCGTATTCGCGATAGGTCAAGCCTGAGTAGTTGTCCATCGCTTCACGCAGGGAGATGACGCCGTCTGTGTTGTCGAAATCGTAGAGCACGTCTTCGGTCGTGTTGATTTCGATCGTATCGGTCATGCCGCGGAATTCCCACGCGCTGTCGTAGATCGTTTCGCCGTCTTGCAGGAGCTGAATTCGACCGCCGTTGCGAGTCGTCAGCTTGAGCGTTCCGTTGGTTTCGTCAAACGAGCCGTCGCCGGTCAGGTTAAGAACAACGGAAATGCCGTTAGCGCGAATGTTCAGATTGTTGTCCAGAGTAACGACTTCGTCAATATTGAACACGTAATCGCTCTCGCCGTCAGGCAGTTCGCCCAGGGTGTCTTCGGAGAGATCGACAAGCGTCAACGGACCGAGAGTAATGTCTTCTTCCGGATCCGGCATGTCGAACGTCGTGTTTGCGTAGGAAATCGCTTCCTGGAGAGAAATCAAGCCGTCCGTCTGGTCAACGGTGGATTCAGTTGTATTGACAACCAGCGACGGCGTTTCCCAGGATTCGTCGCTCCAATCAACCGGTTCGTCCGCCATGGCGGGGGTGAGCTGACCAGAAATGTTGATGTCTGACGGATCCAAAACCAAATCCATAGCGACGGTCAGCAGCTGACGTTCTTCCAACGATTCCAACTGAAGCGTTCGTTTGAAGTTGCGAGCGTTTGAGCGGCAATTGTTTTTAAACAACGAAAAAATACTCATGGCGATGTTCTCCGAAGGGGGTTGTAAATTGAAAATGTTTTTCGATTTGCGTGAGTTAACGATGGCTTGGGATAAAATCCGGACCGGCGCGGACCAGGCGCTAAACAGCCAGGGCTGATATATTCATCTGTTTACCAATAGCCACGGCGGCGCCAAGATTGCGCTTGCGGTACTTTACCCTTAAACGCCATTTGGTGCAATATCAATTTTCCAGTTCCAGAGTAAAAATCGATTTTTTCAGAAAAATTTATATGTATTTCCCAGTTTTAAGCATAAGATGAAACAAAACTGACAGTCCAGGTAACTTATTTTTAGTTTTTACAATATATTCTGACAATAATCTGCAACGGAACCATTATTTCAGCCGGTTTATTTTACCTGTTTACCCTATTTTCTTAAATTTCTTTTATATTATTCGTTGCGTTCACTTGCATAAAAATAAATTTAGTTTAAAATATACGGTATAATAAGAGACGTTTTGAAATTATGCAGTTAAAATGTCGATGAAAGGATTACTTTGCAGGATTCTGCTGAAGATAACTTCGTCAGCAGGGTTTGAGCAGGTTTCGGCGTAGAAGCGGAGCAACCGAAAACAAATGAGTTCAGGAAATAAACTTACGAAGTCGTTCGTTGGTTCGTACTGCCTGGTAAAATTGATTAACACCGGTCAGTCGTGCCAGTTATGGCAGGCGCAGAACCCTCGGACGGGTCAGTTTGTCGCGCTCAAGCGTCTTTTGCCGGAACGGCGTCGGGTTGCCGAAGAAATCGAACTGCTCAAAAATGAATACGCTGTCGGCATCAAGCTCAAGTCGAAACTTTGCCTTACGCCGATTGAGTTTGCAACGGACAGCCGCGGCGATCCCTTTTTGGCGTTGGAATGGTTTACCGGCGTAAGTTTAAAAACACAGCTGGAAAGCGGTTTGAAGCATTTAGGCTGGCGGCTTCCGGATGTCATCCCTCAGATGGTTCAAGCCTTGGCGGACGTGCATAAAAAGGGCTTTGTCCATCGAGACGTCAAACCGTCCAACTTCATGCTTAACGCCAACAACGAAATTCGTTTGATCGACTTTGCCATCGCGTTAAACGTCGGCTTTTTTGCGTCGATGTTTCGAGGCAAGCAAAAAATTCAGGGAACTCGCAGTTACATGTCGCCGGAACAGATTCGGGCGCTGCCGACTTTGGATACGCGAGCGGACATGTACAGCCTGGGCTGCACATTTTTTGAACTCCTTTCCGGTCGACCTCCTTACGTTGGCGGGCGAGACGAAGTCCTTCAAATGCACTTAACCGGTCCCGTTCCTCATGTAATTGAACAAAACGGAAACGTTTCAAAGCCCTTTAACGACGTTATTCGTAAAATGATGAGCAAAAACCCAGCCAATCGATTCAAGTCCATGTCGGAACTGCTCGAAACGTTAAATAAAATCAAATTTTTCATTCACACCCCATTACAACCCTTGGAGTAAGACGCTGCCGTTCGCAAGTCTAACTCGCAACATCCATGACTATTCCCGAATTTTGCCTGTCGTTTGAACGTCCCATTTATGAACTGGAATCGCAAATTAGCGAGCTGAACGAAAAAGCGGCTTCCTCTCCAGAAATGAAAGAGACGCTCACCCGTCTACGCCGCGAATTAATCGAACTGAAAAAAAACGTCTACGCCAATTTAACGCCGTGGGAAACGGTGGAAACGTCCCGACATCAGGACAGACCCTTGGCGGGCGACTATATAAACCTCTGTTTTGACGAGTTTGTTGAGCTTCACGGCGACCGCTTCTTCGGCGACGACCATGCGATTAAAACCGGCTGGGCTAAACTGGACGGTCAGAAGGTGATGGTTATCGGTCAGCACAAAGGACGCGGCATCGCAGAGAAAAACGCCTGTTCGTTTGGATGTCCGCACCCGGAAGGGTATCGCAAAGCCATGCGAAACATGAAAATGGCGGCGAAGTTCCACATGCCGATTATTTGCTTTATCGACACGCCAGGCGCATGGCCGGGAATTGACGCTGAAGAACGCGGGCAGGCGTGGGTTATTGCCGAGTCCATGTTCCTCATGTCTCAGCTGGCAACGCCGATTATTTGCGTCGTGATTGGCGAAGGCGGGTCTGGCGGCGCGCTGGCAATTGGCGTTGGAGATCGAATCGCCATGCTGGAGCATTCCTATTATTCTGTCATCAGTCCAGAAGGCTGCGCGGGAATTTTGTGGAAAAGCGGCGAGTTCAAACAGGAAGCGGCGCAAGCCCTCAAAATGACCGCTAAAGACCTCATGCGGCTCAAGATTATTGACGCTGTTATTCCGGAACCGCTTGGCGGCGCCCATCGCGACGCGCCGGTTATGGCGTCCAACTTAAAAATGTATTTGAAAAATACGCTCCGAGAATTACAGAAAATCAAGCCGGACGCATTGGTTGAACAGCGTTACGCCAAATTCCGAGCTTATGGAGTTTTTATTGAATAATTAGCAATTTGCAATTAGCAATTATCAATTATTGAGACGCTTGCGTTAATTGCTAATTGACAATTGCTAATTGCTAATTTTCCAATCTCTCTCATGAACAAAGATCTATCAGTATCAATCGGTTCTGTCACATTAAATAATCCGGTCATGACGGCGTCCGGCGCGTTTGGCAACGTCAAAGAGGCGACGGATTTGGTGGATATTTCCAAACTCGGCGCGGTCGTTCCCAAAACAATTACCCGAGCGCCGCGTCAGGGCAACGCTCCCCCCAGAACGGTCGAAACGACGGCGGGGCTGCTCAACGCCATCGGGCTGGACAACGACGGTCTGGAATCGTTCCTGACGTCCAAGCTGCCGTACTATCAAAGTTTGCCGTGTCCGGTTGTCATCTCGTTCGCCGGAGAAAACGCGGACGATTACGTCTCCATGGCTCAGAGTCTGGAGTTAGGGGTTAGGGAAAGGGGAATAGGGAATAGTAATTCGCCTACGGCGAATTTAAAAACTACTCCCTACTCCCTACTCCCTACTCCCTCAAAAGGTTCAATCGTCGCCTTTGAGATGAACATCTCCTGTCCGAACGTTGCCCACGGTACGGACTTCGGGAAAGACCCGGCGCTGTGCGAAAAGCTGGTTTCGTCCGTTCGGAACGCGATTTCCATGCCGTTGTTTGTCAAGCTGACGCCCAACGTGTCCGACATAACCGTGATCGCCAAAGCCGCTCAAAACGGCGGCGCTGACGCCGTCTGTTTAATCAACACGGTTTTGGGCATGGCAATCGACTGGAAGAATCGCCGACCTCGATTAGGCAACCGCATGGGCGGCTTGAGCGGTCCGGCAATCAAGCCGATTGCGCTGAGAATGGTTTATCAGGTCGCTCACGCTGTTACAATTCCCGTTATTGGAATCGGCGGAATTGAAACCATCGACGACGCCATGGAATTCCTCCTTGCCGGCGCAACAGCGTTTGAAGTCGGCACAGCAAATTTCTACCGTCCCACCGCCACGATGGAAATAGTCGACGCCCTTCCCGCCGCCTTAGACGTCCTCGGCGCCAACTCCGTTAAAGAGATTATTGGAAGCTGTCAATAATTAGCAATTGTCAATTATCAATTAGCAATTATTGAGGCGCTTTGCGTAATTGCTAATTGCAAATTGCTAATTGCTAATTCCCATCAACTCGCAACTATCATGAAACATTTCCTGACTTTAATTCTGACTCTCCTTCTTTCCGTTCCGGCGTTGGCTCAAGACGCTGAAAACGGTTTGACGGTTTTAATGAACAAACACGGTATAGCGTACACGTCCGCTCAGTTAAGGCCGAGGATTTGCTCTCTGTGCGGCGTCCCGGCTTCGCCGGACTGGGTCGCTCAACCGATCGGGTTTATCCGCACCGCGGCGAAAAGCAAG
>JAZUMX010000654.1:0-3746 GCA_045603865.1 Thermoguttaceae bacterium | reverse complement strand
TGCTTTTATCTTTGTTATGGCGGTTGTTTTTCTCGGAATTGGTTTATGTGAACGAACAACGTTGAGTTCTCGCCAAATTCAGCAAATTCCTCGCAATCCCCTTTGGAGAGCTTTGGCGTTTCCATTCTTTACCGGCGTCGGTTCGGCGATTGCCTGGTTCTTTATGATGTTCGGTTTTCTGTTGTTATCGGACATCGCTTTTCTTGATGGAGAATTGCTCCGCAGCCTTGTTACAATGGAGTACCCATTTCCATTCCTTTATATGTCTTTATTCTATGTATTATGCGGCATGCTGGCTCGCACCGCCATTGACTTTTGGCGTCACAACAATCTGAATTATCGGCTTCCGGAAAATCCGAGAATTGTTATTTACCCCGCGCCTCAAAATGGATCCATGACAATCCTTTATTCTTTAATTTTGATAGCGATTCCTTCGATTATTCCGATTCTGTTTATTTTCAACACCAACTCGTTTATTCAGGATTTTCTGTTTAGTTTTTCACCTTTCAACTATCTGGATTACTACCCCAGTTCTGACAAACATCTCATTCCTCGTTTATTTGGATTCTTCAGCGTTTCGATTTTGTTTATTTTTAGCATAATTTCATTCCTGTACTATTATTCACGAGTTTCCATGAACTCAGAGTCTTCAAATTTGAATTCAACAGATAAACAATAGTCATTTGAGCAATTTTTCTCTTGACAAAGTTGCCAATATTAGTATGATAAACCATGAAAAGACGATTTAAAAAAACCGTCTTTTCATGATTGACATTAATAATATTTAAAAGCGCTTTACTTAAACCAGAAATCCATGGATACAATTACATCCTTTATAGAAAAATGCAAGGTTGTTCCGGTTATTGCCATTGAATCCGCCGAACAGGCGCTTCCGTTGGCGGACGCTTTGCTCGAAGGCGGGCTTCCCATTGCCGAAATCACGTTTCGCACTGCGGCGGCGGCAGAAGTCATTTCGATTTTAGCGCAGCAGAGACCGGAATTGATCGTCGGAGCGGGCACGCTTCTGACGACTCAAAACGTAGAAGACGCCATCAAAGCCGGCGCGAAATTCGGCGTCGCCCCCGGCTGCAATCCGGACGTTATAGACTTCGCTCAGGCAAATGGATTCCCGTTCATTCCCGGCGTCTGCACGCCCAGCTGCATTGAATGCGCGCTGTCGATGGACTGCAAAGTCCTCAAGTTCTTCCCCGCCGGAGCGATGGGCGGCGTCAAGATGCTCAAAGCGCTTTACGGTCCGTACAAACACACCGGCATTCGATTCATGCCGACCGGCGGCGTTACTCAAGAGAACCTGTCTGAATACCTGTCCGCGCCGGGCGTTATCGCCTGCGGCGGAACGTGGATAGCTCCCTCTGCCGACATCGCCGCCGGCGCCTGGGACGTCATTGCAGACAGATGCAAAAAAGTTTCCAGCGCGAAATAATCCAACGCCCAATAACAGACTTTATTTCGTCACATAAGTTTTTATAACTTTCCAACTCCCATTAACTTCAGCCATGTCCCCTTCTGATCCTGACGAATCCAAACTGCTGCCAGGCTGCTGGCTGGAGAATCCATGGGATCCCGGCACGGCTGGACCGATCACAGAGCAGACGCATTTAATCGACTTGATACCATTGTACAAGGCGCAATGGCTGAGATATTTTCTCTTTTGGGCGATAATTGTCGGCGGAACCCTGGCGTTGGGAATTCTGGTTCCGCCAACTCTCAATGCGATGAACATTCCCGTTCCAGACCTTATTAAACTGGAAGGAAAGGGTCTGGATCGATGGCTGGAATCCATTTTGCTCTTTCTGACCGCCGGGACGTCGTATTTAGCATGGCGAATTCGGCGGCAGAAGCCGGAATGTTTAACTCGCGGCTGGATTTTGTTTTTCTGCGTTGGCGTCTTTCTTTATATGAGTCTGGACAGAACGTCACATTGCGTTCCGTCGGCGGCTCAAAGCCTTAACGTAATTATTAACGACTCGTTAGAAACCAATACCGTATCTTTAAAACCTGACAACATCCTGTATTGGGAAACCTCCGTCTACGGAATTATTTATCTGGCTTTACTGTCGCGATTGATGATAGAATTCAGGGGCGCTCCCATGGCGCAGCTGTTTTTACTACTCGCCACAGCAGCGTATGCGTGTTCCAGCGGGCTATGGTTCATTCCAGACAATGTGAAATTATCTTTAACCAAATTGCCTTTGACCATCAAAGAACTGTCCGGCGCCTTAATCCTTACAGGCGACTTTTGCCTTTTCTGGTCCATGATTAACTACGCTCGTTTCATCCTTCTGGATGGATTTGGACTGGACTCTTCAGGCTGGCATACTGCGATCAGTCGATATCGATATCGTTCGCGTTACTCCGCCAGACGAAATTCCTATATACAATCCGAGACAGACGCCAATAGCTCCAGTTCCCATACGTCAAGCTCCGATTCTTCAGAGCAAACGTCTGACGATGCTAATTCGGCATACGGCTCGCCATTCGCTTATGACTACCATCATCAGTCGGAAACAACAAATCCTTTTTCAGATTCGCAATATTCACAAACCGTTTCCTCTGTAACAACGTCTTCCACGCCCCCTGAATTGCCATATAATGCGAATCCTTACGGACAAGCTCCGTATAACCCGCCTTATACGCAGCATCAACAGTACGGTCAACAGACGTATACCCAACAACAGTACAATTCTTCACAGTACAATCAAACAACGCCTCCGCACAATCCGTACGATCAACAACAATACGATCCACGGCAGGCTTACGGACAAAACCCTTACGCTCCGCCGCAAACGCCGTACGAACAACCGCAACACGGTCAAGATCCTTACAATAACTCCCAAACATACACTTCCCCGTATCAGCCCCAAAATCCACAGTCCGGCGGCGCGTCCGCTTCTAACAGAGCCTCGTCCGTTTCACCCAGACCCAACAACGCTGGAACGACAACCGACGGTTCGTCTTCCGCTTCCGGATTTACGATGCCAACAGCGGAAGAAGTTCAAAACGAATTCCGGATTCTGGAAGAGAAAATACATCGTCAGCTCACTCATGACGAAAAGAAAGCCATTGCGCGCAGAATGATTCGAGAACGGCAAGGCAAATAAAAAAACGAGAGTGAAACGCACGATCGTTTCACTCTCGCTCTTAACAAAAATCAAGTTCGTTACTGTTACTGTTCCATTTCCGAAATCTGACGCGCGTATTGTTTGGCGTGTTCACGGAACTGTTTCATCGTATCCGGTGAAGAGAATACGTACAATCTTTTTCCATATACCAGGCAGTAATCAACTTTTCCATCCACGTTTCGATTTTGCTGCAGTTTCAACATCGGGTCGAAACCTCTGCAAACGGGAGTAAATCTTTCAGGATCGGACATGAATTCGTCTCTCTGGCTGGCGTCTGAACAATAGTACGTTCGTCCTTCAAAGACCACCGCAAATTCAGGTTTTCCAGGCGTCCATTTATCCGATTTAATCAAATCAACCAGCGAATATCCTTCCAGAGCTACAGGTTCAAAATCGCTGTCTGAGCTGATTGGAGCAGACGGGATAACTGTTGTTGACGCCGGGAAGGACGGCTGCGTCGATTCAATCGCTGCAGACTGGCGCAGCGGATTCTCCGCGCTGAAGGAGGAGTCAATCGGCGTGACGTTTTCAGAACGCATCGGATTGATCATAGCCGTATCAACCTTTTCCGGAGCAGACGCGCTTTGAACCTGCGACGGGGTG
>JAZUMX010000653.1:0-2064 GCA_045603865.1 Thermoguttaceae bacterium | reverse complement strand
CTGGAGCTTCTGGCGCGACCGGAGTAGGAATAACTGGTTGCGTCGGCGCAGGCGCTACTGGCGCTTGGGGCTGAACGGTCGGCTGAACTGGCGGAACTGGAGCCGGTTGAGTCGGTTGCGCAACTGGCGTAGCCGGTGTTGGCGCTACTACCGTCGGCGTAGTTGGTTGCGTCGGAACTGCCGGATTTGGTTGATTCATCACATTCGGGTTAAACTGCGGCCCGTTCTTTAAATCTACTGCCATGTTCATTTCTGGCGCTCCTGCCCCCGCCCCTGCCTCAACCGGCATCGCCGTCGCATTTGCTACTGTCGCCGAACCTGCGGATTTTCCCGATAAAACCTCCTTAACGGAGTTAATCACGTCTTCAATCCCAACTTGCGACTTGACTAGATATCTGTCCGCCCCTAAACTCTCTCCGCGTTTCCTCTGGTCATCCGAAGATAACGCCGTCATCATAATCACCTTAACGTCTTTCGTCTCTGGCGTCGAGCGTAAAATGTCCAACATATCAAACCCGGAAATTTTCGGCATCATCACATCCGAAACGATTAAATCCGGTTTCTCCTTAACAGCAATCGCGAGAGCTTCTTCTCCGTCTCCTGCCGAAACCACGTCAAATCCCTCTGCTGTCAATCGAATACTATAAATCTCCCTTAGGCTTTGGTCATCCTCGACTACCATGATTTTTGTCATAATTCCTCCAATTTTCCCTTATTGTATTATATTTTGATTGACCTGTCCATATTGAACTTGCGGCGGCGCAGTTGGCGCTTGAACAACTCCTTGCGCCGGCTGAATCGTTGGGGCTACTGGCGCCTGCGTCATGGCTACTGGCTGACCTTGTATCGTCGGTTGAACTTGCGGAGCCGGTTGAGGCTGCTGAACCGGTTGCGCCGCCATCGGCTGCGGAGTGACTTGCTGAACCGGTTGAACCGGCATCTGTGTCGGTTGTTGAACTGGCTGTTGGACTAACGCTGGATTAAACTGTGGCGCTCCAGCTGCTATCTGCGCATTTTGCGCCGCAATATCTTCCGCGGTTTTTACTTGGTCTTGGAACATCGCAACCGCTTTTTGATTCTGAATTGCGATTTGACGCCTCTCATATTCTTCATCTGATAACCTCGGTAGGGAAACATAAAACGTCGAACCCTCCCCGAACGAACTTTCCGCCCAGACTTTCCCATTCATCGCTTCAGCTCGCTGTTTTACGAGATATAATCCTAAGCCCGTTCCTCCGACCGTTCGCGTATGCGAATTATCGGCGCGATAAAACTTTTGGAAAATATGCTGTAAATCTTCTGACCCGATTCCGATTCCTGTATCTGTTACATTAATCAATGCTCGATCTCCGTCCCCTTGAACATTCACCCAAATCGCTCCGCCCTCTGGCGTATATTTTATGGCATTTTCGATTAAGTTCGCCAAAATCTCCCCTAAGAAATCTGGGTCAGCAAAGGTATAAACGACTTGTTTAAGAACTCTTCCTCCGAAGTTATTTGTTTTCTTATCTTCCGCTCCAAAGCTATATTGAAGTCGTTTCTCGGCGAACTTTTGAGCATAATCTTCCGCGAACTTCTTAACGAACCCGTTTAACTCCATCGGTACCGCGTGCGGGCGGATTCTATGGTCGTCTAACTTTGTCGCGTCTAATAAATCCTTAAATAATCGCCCGAGGTGTTGGCTCGAAGCGTGCGCCGACTCTAGGTATTGTCGCGCCCGCGCATCGATTGTCGCGGTTTGAGGGTTTAACGCTAACCCGATATACCCCTCAATCGACGCGATCGGCGTTCGCATTTCGTGACTAGCGGTCGAAACAAACTCAGTTTGCGCCCCCTCCTCCTCTAATTCCTTAGAAATGTCCCTAAACGTAACGACTCGATCGCTCGTCGCTCCTCCTGACGGAGTCACACTAACCGCGACCGGCGTTTTCTTCTCATCTTCTCCCGCTAATAAAACATATTCTCGCGTCTCGAAACCCGTATTCGCTTTAACCGACTTGAATAAATTATTATCCGCCTCAGCGATTTTTGAGCCATCTTTCCCCTCAAAATTCATGATTAGAA